>NZ_ARZA01000137.1 GCF_000387765.1 Caldisalinibacter kiritimatiensis | reverse complement strand
CGAACCCTCGACCTCCAGCGTGACAGGCTGGCATTCTAACCAACTGAACTACTGGGCCATAATGACTAAAGTCATAATTCTAAATTTTAAATTATAAATTCTAAATTACTCTAAAGTCTAACTTCAAGGATAATTTAACATTAAATCATTCACAATTTAAAATTCACCGCTTAAAGCGGTGTTTTTGGTGGGCGCGACAGGGCTCGAACCTGTGACCTCCTGCTTGTAAGGCAGATGCTCT
>NZ_ARZA01000136.1 GCF_000387765.1 Caldisalinibacter kiritimatiensis | reverse complement strand
TTAGATAATATAAGGTCTAAAGGTATTAAAAAAGTCAAAGTCCATTCATTACTAAATTGTATTGCACTCATAGCTGGAACAATTGCTTTAAATTCAAGAAAGTCTATTGATAAAGCTGCCTAACGGCAAATAAACTTTAAATAATGATTAGGAGGTTATTGCAATTTTATAAAACTGTATATAAGTTTTTAAAAATCTCATTTTTCAATGAGCTATCGCTCTATGTCCTTTTTT
>NZ_ARZA01000135.1 GCF_000387765.1 Caldisalinibacter kiritimatiensis | reverse complement strand
CTCATAAAACCATAATGACCCTGTTAAAATCCACATCTTACGATAGTATTCAATCGCTTCTTCTTCTGAATAAATTCCATTTTCTACATCTAATTCATTGCAATATGTAACACCAAACTCAAACCCACAACATGGACATATAGAGAAAGATGCTAATACTCCATTATGATATGGATCCTCTTTTAATTTATCATATCCACATATAGGACATA
>NZ_ARZA01000134.1 GCF_000387765.1 Caldisalinibacter kiritimatiensis | reverse complement strand
TAGTGGTTGTGGTAAATCTACATTATTATCTATAATAGCTGGGCTTCTTAAGCCATCTAATAATAGCAGTGAAAAAAGTAACTCCCTATTGTCTTTGTAACTTAATAAGAGCTCCAATGATACCAATGGCATTTACCTTATATTCACATAATTATCCTCTACTTCTTTAAACATAGAAAGCATATTACTTTATACAGTAACACAAGGGGACTGTCCCCTTGTGTTTCCAGTCATATATTTCTTCAATTTCTAAACCCTTATCTAATGCAACATATTTTATTGTGTCAATAGCCCTTAAATAAGGACTTGATATAACCCTATTAATGACCTTGTCCTTAAAGAAATTAGTTACCTTATCTACATCCCTTTTACCCTTTTCTGATAATGGTCTTACAAAATCATCTGGAGTATATTTAATTTCTGCATGTCTTACCAAATAAATATTAGTTGGTATAAATAATCCCCCTCTAACATTATCACTTCTATAATGTTCTGTTAGAATAATTATCATATTTATAAAGTTTTGTTCTTAAAGTAACTTATATTATAAGTATTTGATACTTTTATGTTGTTTCCTTTATTTTTTATTCTTTTTCAAAAAAAGTGACAGAGAGACTTCTCTGTCACAAAGGATATAAAAATTTTTGGGTGCAATTAAGTATTTAAAAAAAGTATTTATTGTAACAATTAATAGTTTTGACTTTTTACTTTAATTATTTATCTTAAACAATTTTTCTAACCAGCACTTAACATACTTTCAATTTCTTTTAATATGTTTAACTTTTTATAATATTTATTATTATATTTAAAACCATTTTCATAGACTAATACTTCATAAATTTTTTCTTCTATTGTAAATTTTATTATTAACTTCGGATTGCCAATTATAACATCATCATTTTCTTTTAATTTAGCTTCTTTCAATATTCTAACAATCCATGATTTTCTAAGTGTATAATCACCATATAATATTGATTTCGGTAAACTATTAATTTCAACCTTTTTAGCATTAAATAAATATAAGATACTTTTTTCGTCTTTTATATCTGCAACTGGAATAATTTGGTTTACAAAATCCCATATTTGGTTATCGGTTAAATAGATATCATAATAATCATTTTCCACAAGTGAACTACTCGCCATTGAAATGGCAAGCTTCGGAGTCGCAAGTTAAAAACTTGCTACC
>NZ_ARZA01000133.1 GCF_000387765.1 Caldisalinibacter kiritimatiensis | reverse complement strand
ATTATGTTATATCCAAGAGCACCAAATGAAAAAAGCCTACTAACTCAAATAAATGCCGGCAAGCATGTTTGACAGAGTTAATAGGCCACTTAATATAAGTATATAGTTAATGTGTATGAAACTCAAGAGTAAGGTGACAAAATTAGGTCAAAATTATAATATTGGATAAAAATTAGGAGGTATTAAAATGAAAAAAATAGTTTCTATGTTAATGATATTTGCTTTATTATTAAATATAGGTACAATGGTATTTGCTAATAATGAACCTGTTATAATTAAAGATATAGCACCAGAAGGCGAATTTAGTAAATACTTAGACACTAGCTTAAATAGAAGTGGTAGTGTAGGTATACAGTCTGTACTTAATATTAGTTTACCTGTATTAGCGTTTGATCAACATGACCCAGAATGGAAAGATGATATAATGGAAACTGACGGTTTATCAATTGACCACTATGGATGTGCTTTAACCTCTGTTGCCATGGTATTTCGTTATTTTGGAATTAATACAGACCCAGGTAAATTAAATGAAGATTTAGGTGACTATGCGTGTCCTATACATTGGTATAGAGCGGCAGAGTTAGGCTCAGATGGAAAAGCTGAATTAGTAACATTTAAAGAGTATCCTAGTGATTCTGATGTTATTAATGCAACAGTAGCAGCTTTACAAGATGATAATCCTGTAATTGTTGGTTTTAAAAAACCTGATGATGGGACTCATTTTGTATTAGTTAAGTCCGTAATAGGTGATGGCCTTTCATGGGATGATTATGGAGTAATCGACCCTAATGGTGCTACCTATAAAAACCTTAAATATTATAAGGATTTAGGATGGACATTTCATAGACTAGTTATTTATGATAAAGTAAATTAATTTGTATATATGAAAAGGTAGTAATAGCTATTTAGTTATTATGACTGGTATGGTTGACTACTTTAGTATGTATTTCATAATACAATATAAACCATACCAGTCTTCTATATTGTTAAATATTAGATTATATAAGAATTAACAGAATTTTAAAGAGATGATTACTTAAATAAAATTTTATATATTAGAACATAAATTAAGATAGGAGGATAATAAGCATGAATAAAAGAAATATTTATTTAGTAAGTATAGTTATTGTCGTTGTTGTTCTTGCTTTTATAGGATATAAATATATAGATGATAGCCGTAGAATTAAAAATCAATTACACGATGAAGTAAAGTTATTAGTAGATGAGGCAAGAAATATATATAAGTATGTAGGTGAAGGAGGGAGTAATCCATTAATAAATCAAAATGATTTAAGTAAAATGTTAATAGTAGACCCTAATATTAATACAAAAGAAAAACTAATTACATTTCTTCATAAAGTATACACAGACAAAGCTGCAAAAAAAATATATAATAAATTTGGATATAAAGAAATTGATGGTAAAATATACAAACCAATAACTGATTCAGTATTTGTACATGATTGGAATAAGGCATATTTAGAGGATATTAAAATTAATCCTCTTAATAAAAATGCTACAGTAATATTTATTATACCTAATTCAATAAGCAATAGAGAAGACACAGTAAAATTTAAGCTTATAAAGGGTACCGATAATACATATAGAATTGATGATATAATTAATGGCTGGTAAATTACAAGTTATAAATATAATATGGTTAAAAATCGTAAAATATGAATAAATACATAAAGTTTAAATTTTCTGATTTTGTGTAAAATTTTTTATGAGTAGGTAGAGTAATCTATCTACTTATAAAAATCTAAAGTTCTAATTATTATTAATTACAATACATATAAT
>NZ_ARZA01000132.1 GCF_000387765.1 Caldisalinibacter kiritimatiensis | reverse complement strand
CCCAATGTCTTGGGTTCTCTTTCCAATTATATTTTAATGTATAACCATAGTTAGAAGAAGAACACCAATTCATACCATGAGGACAATTACATTTTCCTAAGGCATGGGGACATCGAAATTTAAGATAATCTCCATCTTTTCCCCAATATACTAGTTTATATCCTGCGGAATAGATGGGATTAAAGTCTTCATCTAATCCCATAGGTGGTGCATAGCTTCCTCTAGGATTATATGCGATTATTGGGATACCTTTAAAATCATTTATTATATCTTGATAAACATACTCAAGGTCATAGCCAGAATCCATAGCATAATAAGTTGGCTTAAAAGTATCTTTATAGTTATTTAGAAATTGCTTTATTAAAGATATAGCAACAGTACCATCATAGGTACTTGCTGGGGTTACTAGTATATCTAATGGTAGTTCACTTTTAGAATCACATAAAATATGAAGCTTCCAACCAAACCATCTTATGTTATTGCCATTAGTATCTCTTTTCATTCCCCAGTTAGGGTTAGTTCCATCATTACTAATTGATTTTTTAGGCTTAGCAGCCTCATAAGAATCTAATTTTATTGAGTCAATAGATACATGTTCACCAT
>NZ_ARZA01000131.1 GCF_000387765.1 Caldisalinibacter kiritimatiensis | reverse complement strand
AAGCTACTAACTACTAACAACGAACTACTAACTAACAAATCGACGAAGTCGATTTTGTTCCATTTAATAAAAATATTGGGCAAACAAGAAAAAGCATAATTTAAAATTAAACAGCAAAAAATAAAAATGCTCCTACTAATAAAGAGGAGGAATATCTTTGGCTGAATACTATGTCAATCTCAATATGCCCATGAGTATGGGTGCCAATGAAAAATTGCTAGATGTAATAGATGAAGTAAGGGAAAATGACACACTAATAATAACAATGAACAGTGTTAATGCAGCATATTCAGACGTATTGACAAAAACTTTAGAGAATAACAACTTCGATTATTCAGTAAAAGGAAGTCATTCAGGAGACGAATATCAAATTGTAGCTAAAAAAGAAAAATAAATATAACCAGGGTCAGTTGAAAGCTGACCCTATAAATTATAATAACTCAAGTAAAAATTAGAAAAAAAGATGTAAACAAAACAAATAAAAAAATTCTAGTTTAAATTAACTAAATTAGGGTATAATATCCATTGAAATTAAATATTTTTATGTTTAAAATTATATTAAAGGACAAAGAAAGTCAAAGTCAAAAGGATGATGCTTATGTCAAAGTTAAGTGACTTGATAGAAGAATTTATAAAATCATTAATGAGTGATGCAGAAAATGGAGTTATTGAAATACAAAGAAATGAATTAGCACAATACTTTAATTGTGCACCATCTCAGATAAACTATGTTTTAACTACTAGATTTAGTAACGACAAAGGATACTATATAGAAAGTAAGAGGGGCGGGGGCGGGTATATAAAGATAGTAAAAGTAAATATTAATAATAATCAACATATCCGTAATGTGATTTTAAATATAATAGGTGAATCTATAACTAAAACTAGAGCATATAGTATAATTGAAAGTTTTAAGGAAAAAGGACTTATAACGAAAAGAGAAATGAATATAATGAAAATGGCAATAAGTGATAGAGCATTAGCAGTAGACCCTAAGTATAAAAATATGTTGAGAGCTAATATACTTAAAGATATGTTGTTAATTTTGTTAGATGAATAGTAAGGAGGGGTTTTAAATGCTTTGTGAAGAATGTGGAAAAAATCCAGCTACTGTACATTTTAAAAAAGTTATTAATGGAAATGTTACAGAGATGCATTTATGTGAAGAATGTGCGAAAAAAAAGAAAGAATTTGATACTTCCTTTTCAATTCATAACTTTTTAACTGGATTATTAGATGATATTCAAGAAGGACCTGTTAAGGTTGATTATATACAGGCTACCAAATGTGATAAATGTGGGATGACTTACGGGAAGTTCAGACAAACAGGAAGATTTGGCTGTAATCATTGTTATGAGGCTTTCAAGGAAAAATTGACACCTTTGTTTAAAAATATACATGGACATGAAGAACACATAGGTAAAGTCCCTAAAAAAGCAGGTGGAGTCATTAGAATTAGAAAGGAAATTCAAAAACTTAAGAACCAATTAAACATAGCAGTAAAAAATGAACAATTTGAAAAAGCAGCTGAGCTTAGAGATAGAATAAAAGAATTAGAGGCAGAAATAGAAGGGTAAAGGGGTGAAGACTATGGTTAAATGGTTAGAAGGAAAAGGTCCAGAGAGTGATATAGTTGTAAGCAGTAGAATAAGGCTAGCTAGGAATTTAGAAGATATAAACTTTCCACAGATGATTACAAAAGAAGCTGCAGAAAGTTCAACTCAAAGAATCAAAGATGCTATTTTATCAAGTAATTCTGTGTTAACGAGAGAGTTTGAATTCAAAAGATTAAGAGAGATTTCAGAATTAGATAGAAATGTCTTAGTAGAAAAGCATCTAATAAGTCATACTCTTTTAGAAAGACCTCAAATAGGTAGCTTTTTATTAAGTAAAGACGAGAAAGTTACAATTATGATAAATGAAGAGGATCATATAAGAATGCAAGTTCTTTTACCTGGCTTAAGATTAGAAGAAGGATGGGATTTATGTAGTAAAATAGATGATGTTTTAGAAGAAAGATTAAAATATGCCTTTGATGAAAAGTTAGGATATCTCACATCATGTCCTACAAATGTAGGAACGGGGATGAGAGCTTCAGTAATGGTTCATTTACCTGCTTTAGTATTAACAGGAACAATAAATAAAGTGTTACAAGCAGTTACTCAAATAGGACTTACAGTCAGAGGATTGTATGGAGAAGGTACAAATGCAATGGGGAATCTCTTCCAAATCTCTAATCAAATAACATTAGGAGAAAGTGAAGAGAAAATTATAGAGAAACTAAAAAATGTAGTATTACAAATTATAAACAAAGAGAGAAAAGCTAGAGAAAAATTACTTAATTCAAACAAAGTACAAATTGAAGATAAAGTATATAGGTCATTAGGAATTCTTAAGAGTGCAAGAATTATATCTTCAAAAGAAGCTATGAAATTACTATCTAATGTAAAAATGGGTATAGATATGGGTATTATAGATGAAGTAGATAAAGAAGAGATAAACAAATTGATGATAACTGTACAGCCTGCGAATATACAGAAACGTGCTATGAAAGAATTAACACAGTTTGAAAGAGATATTAAGAGAGCAGAACTTATAAGAGAAAAGCTTTAATTTAGGAGGTGTTTTTCATGGGTACTTTTGGAAGATTTACTGAAAGAGCACAAAGAGTAATAATTTTTTCTCAAGAGGAGGCAGCTAAGTTAAATCACAATTATGTAGGAACAGAGCATCTTCTCCTAGGATTAATTAGAGAAGATGAAGGTATAGCAGCTAAAGCTTTAAAGAACTTAGGAATAGATTTAGAAAAAGTAAGAAAAAAGGTTATTAATTTAGTTGGATATGGAGAAGGTGGAGAAATATTAGGTTTTACTCCTAGAACTAAGAAGGTTTTTGAATTAAGTGTAATGGAAGCTAGAAATTTAGGACATAATTATGTAGGAACAGAGCATCTTCTTTTAGGACTTATAAAAGAGGGAGAAGGTGTTGCAGCTCTAGTTTTAAAAGAACTAGGTATTAATTTAGATAAATCAAAGGATGAGATAATAAAAATGTTAAATGGTAATTTTGGAGGACAAAATAAAAACAAGTTTAACAAAAAAACAGGAAAGACTCCTACATTAGATAAGTATGGAAGAGATTTAACTAAGTATGCGGCTGAAGGAAAATTAGACCCAGTTATAGGTAGAACAAAGGAAATACAGAGGGTAATACAAGTTTTAAGTAGAAGAACGAAAAACAATCCTTGTCTTATAGGTGAGCCGGGAGTAGGTAAGACAGCAATAGCTGAAGGCTTAGCTCAACAAATTAGTGAAGGAAAAGTACCTGAAATTTTAAAAGATAAAAGAGTGGTAACCCTAGATTTAGCTTCAATGGTTGCTGGTGCTAAATATAGAGGAGAGTTTGAGGACAGATTAAAGAAAGTTATGGAGGAGCTTAGAAACTCAGGAGATGTAATATTGTTTATAGATGAGATTCATACTATAATAGGAGCTGGAGCAGCTGAGGGAGCTATTGATGCATCTAATATCCTTAAACCAGCATTAGCAAGGGGCGAATTGCAAGCGATAGGAGCTACAACTTTAGATGAATATAAAAAGCATATAGAAAAGGATGCAGCACTAGAAAGAAGATTTCAACCTATAACAGTTGATGAGCCATCAGTTGAAGATACAATCAAGATTCTTGAAGGTTTAAGGGATAGATATGAAGCACATCACAGAGTTAAAATAACGGATGAAGCATTAAAGGCTGCTGCAGAATTATCTCATAGATATATTACCGATAGATTTTTACCGGACAAAGCTATAGATTTAATAGATGAAGCAGCATCAAGGGTAAGACTACAGTCCATAACTGCTCCTTCAGAGCTTAAAGAACTAGAAGAGAAATTAGAAGAATTATCCCAGGAAAAAGAAGAGGCAATTAGCACACAAAATTTTGAGCAAGCGGCTAAAATAAGAGATGAAGAAAAGAAAATTAAAGAAAAATTAGAAAAGAAACAAGACCAATGGAGACAGGAAAAACAGTCTAACTCCACGGAGGTAGGATATGAAGAAATAGCTCATATCGTATCAGATTGGACAGGAATACCTGTAAAAAAATTAGCAGAAGAAGAATCAGAAAGACTATTAAAAATGGAACAAATTCTTCATAAAAGGGTTATAGGACAGGAACAAGCAGTTAAAGCAGTGTCGAATGCTATAAGAAGAGCAAGAGTGGGCTTAAAGGACCCAAATAGCCCAATAGGTTCATTTATTTTTCTAGGGCCAACAGGGGTAGGTAAAACAGAATTATCTAAGGCATTGGCAGAGGCTTTATTTGGTGATGAAGATGCAATGATTAGAGTTGACATGTCAGAATACATGGAAAAACACTCTGTATCTAAGCTTATAGGTTCACCTCCAGGATATGTGGGATTTGAAGAAGGAGGGCAATTAACAGAAAAAATAAGAAGGATGCCTTATTCTGTAATCTTGTTTGATGAGATTGAAAAGGCCCATCCAGAGGTATTTAATATATTATTACAGCTATTAGATGACGGTAGATTAACTGATGCTAAAGGAAGAACTGTAGACTTTAAAAATACAGTTGTTATTATGACTTCAAATGTAGGAGCAGATACTATTAAAAAGCAAAAAACTTTAGGTTTCGCTGCTCCAGCAAATGAAGAAAAAGCAGAGTATGAAAAAATGAAAGACAATGTTATAACTGAGCTTAGAAGGTCATTTAGACCTGAATTTTTAAACAGAATAGACGAAGTTATAGTATTCCACTCATTAAATAAAGAGCATATCGGAGAAATCGTTGACTTAATGGTTAATAATTTAGAAAAGAGATTAAAAGAATTAAATATAAACATAACTGTAACTGAAGAGGCAAAACAGCATTTAGCTAAAGAAGGATATGACCCAGCTTATGGAGCAAGACCTCTTAAGAGAACAATAAGAAGACTTATTGAAGACCAGCTTTCAGAAGAGATACTAAAAGGTAGTGTAAGTAAGGATGACAATATAGTTGTAGGCTTTGATGGAGATAAATTGACATTTAATAGAGAATAGGATATTTCACTATAAAAAGTTCCTTAGCTTAGTCATATAAGCTAGGGAACTTTTTTATTGAGGGACGAGGCGTCCCTCAATAACGAAATAGAGGTATGTCTTCATTTTTCTAAGAACTGTAACCTAAGAGATAAGAGCTAGATTATAAATTGTTTTAAAGTTTGATAATACTATAGTTGGTGATTTTGTTAAAGATAATAATGTTAAATTAAATAGTGAGAATACATATATCAAAGATATTGAAATAATACAGAAAGAGGATGTGAGCTTGGTGTTATTAAACCTTAAAAGTGATAACATAGAATATACAGGTGAAATAAATAGATTAAATAATAAATTACCATTTTTAGATTTAGATTTTATAGTTGAAAAAATGTATTGATAATGTGATTAAAGACGGCGTATGAACTACGTCGTTTTTTATTGAAATATGAAACTTCTTGGAATATAATTATTTACATAATGGTAAATAATTATAAAGAGAGGATTATTTGGGAGGGTATTTTGTGGCAAAGCTTAAGACTAAATTCATATGCCAGGAATGTGGATATGAAAATCCAAAATGGTTAGGTAGATGTCCTTCTTGTGGAGAATGGAATACATTTGTTGAAGAAGTTTATATGAAAGATAAAAAAGGCGTTAATGTTAGTACTAAAGCGGGTAAAAGTAGAATTGAGAGATTAATAGATGTAAAGGTAGAGGAAGAAGAAAGGATTTCTACATCTATAGAAGAATTGAATAGAGTGTTAGGTGGAGGAATAGTAAAAGGGTCTTTAGTATTAGTTGGAGGAGACCCGGGAATAGGTAAATCCACTTTACTTATACAAACAGCTAACAATATATCAAAAAAAGGGCTTAAAGTACTATATGTTTCAGGTGAAGAATCTGCAAAGCAAATTAAGCTTAGAGCAGATAGACTAGGAGTTAAAGCTGGAGAGCTATATATAATAGCTGAAACTAATATTGAGGTTGTAAGAAGCGTTGTTGAAGAATTAAATCCTGATATACTTATTATAGATTCTATTCAAACTGTCTATAATCCTAATATAACCTCTGCACCTGGAAGTGTAAGTCAAGTAAGAGAAATAACTTCTATACTTATGACTCTTACAAAAACTAGACATATGGCTACCTTTATAGTAGGTCATGTAACTAAACAGGGAGCTATTGCAGGGCCTAGGGTACTTGAGCATATGGTAGATACAGTATTATATTTTGAAGGAGAAAGGCACCACACATACAGAGTGCTAAGAGCTGTTAAGAATAGGTTTGGATCCACAAATGAAATAGGTATATTTGAAATGAGGGATATTGGACTTATAGAAGTTAAAAACCCATCAGAAATGCTTTTATCAGGAAGACCAATGAATGCTTCAGGTAATGTTGTAGTATCAAGTATTGAAGGGACAAGACCTATGCTCATAGAAATACAAGCCCTTGTAAGCTATACTGCCTTTGGAATGCCTAGAAGAGTAGCAACGGGTATAGATTACAATAGAGTAGTTTTATTAATGGCAGTTTTGGAAAAAAAGGCAGGATTACAACTACAAAATGTAGATACGTACGTGAATGTTACAGGCGGAATACAAATAAAAGAGCCTGCAGCAGATTTAGGAATAGCATGTGCTATAGCATCAAGTTTTAAAGAAGTAGAGATAGACTCTAAAACTGTGGTTATGGGGGAAATTGGCTTGACAGGTGAATTAAGAACTATTAGCTTCATAGAAAAGAGGATAACAGAAGCATCAAAATTGGGATTTGAAACAGCGATAATACCAAGGGGAAATTTAAAAGGTCTAAATCAAGAGTTTGGAATGAAAGTAATTGGTGTTGCCAATATAAACGAAGCCTTAGATTTAGTTTTAGGAGGGTAGCTAAAAATATGAGAGAACAAGATATAAAAAATGACGATATTTATGAATCAATTAAAATTGTAGCTCCTGGAACCCCTTTAAGAGAAGGTCTAGAAAATATAGTTAGAGCGAAAACAGGTGCATTGATAGTAGTAGGAGATAGTGAAGAAGTTATGAATATAGTAGATGGTGGGTTTCATATAAACAGTGAGTTTTCGCCTGCATACTTATATGAGTTAGCTAAGATGGATGGAGCAATCATTTTAAATCATGATTCCAAGAGAATACTTTATGCTAATACACAGCTAGTGCCAGACCCTATTGTCACATCTGCAGAGACGGGAATAAGGCATAGGACAGCGGAAAGAGTTGCAAAACAGACAGGAGAGTTAGTAATATCTATATCCCAGAGAAGAAATATAATAACACTTTACAAAGGTTATTCTAAATACGTAATAAAGGATGTAAGTGAGATTTTATCTAAAGCAAATCAAGCAATACAGACGTTAGAGAAATATAAGTCGGTTCTTGACCAAGCTATGACCAATTTAAGTGCATTAGAATTTGAAGACTTAGTAACGGTATATGATGTTGTAACAGTTTTACAAAGAACAGAAATGGTTATGAGAATAGTTAAAGAGATAGAGAAGTATATACTTGAATTAGGAAATGAAGGTAGATTAATAAGTATGCAGTTGGATGAATTGACAGGTAATGTAGAAGAGGATGGAAAGAACGTAGTTAGAGATTATTATGTACAAAAAGAGGATACAAATTATGATGATGTGGTGAAAAAACTTAGAAAGCTATCTCAGGAAGATCTACTTGATTTAACCAATATAGCTAGAGTTTTAGGTTATGAAGGTGGTTTAAATGCACTTGATGAAGGAGTATCACCAAAGGGATATAGAATTTTAAGTAAGATTCCAAGATTGCCACTAAATGTTCTAGAAAATGTTATAGACATGTTTGGTTCCCTTCAAGAAATTTTAAAAGCTTCAATATCAGATTTAGATGCAGTAGAAGGTATAGGTGAGATAAGGGCTAGAAGTATTAAAGAAGGCTTAAGAAGATTTCAAGAGCAGTCATTACTGGATAGACATATTTAATAGGCAACCAATAATAGATGGTTGTCTTTTTTCATAAATAAAAAAGCAGCTATTAACTGCTTTTTATAACAAACTATAAATACCTAAAGTTTTTAACTCATCAAACTCTTTTGATATTATATCATCTAAATTCAGTTCTAAAGCATCGCATAATGAAGCTACATAGTACATATGATTACCTAGTTCTTCTTGTATTTTTTCTCTACAGGTTTCACATAATTCTCCTTCAATATGGTTTTTAAGAGATTCTTTTACTTCTTGTAAAGAAGGTTTATTGTAGCATTGCTTAGTTGCATTTATTTCTATACAGCCACACGAGGTAACAGACTTAACTATTGCTCTATTAACTCTTGCGTTTGATTCTTCTAGTTTAGTTAATATGTCAAGTATACTTTTGTGCCTTAATTGAGTATCAGAAACTGCATTTTGAAATTTGTTACAAAGAGAATCTTTTTCCATTAAATCACCTCGATTGATGTTATGTTACTTTAATTATACTTATTTGTGTATTGTCTTGTCAATCAATATCAGAAGTTTCGCATCTAAAAGATTTTAATGGGCGCTAGCCCTCAAGAATAG
>NZ_ARZA01000130.1 GCF_000387765.1 Caldisalinibacter kiritimatiensis | reverse complement strand
TATTGATGGTATATAAAATTAAAGCTTAATTTGTTATTAAACATATAAAAGATTATGAATGGCTTTGGAGACATAGTTATACAGAATTAGGTATATATTGGAGTGTTCACAATAGGTCAAATCAATCTTAAGCATATAACAGATTTAATGAGACAGGGGAAAAATATTTAGGTACTTTTAAGAAAGATAATGAAGGAGAACTTTATTTAGAAATAGTTATTGAAGGTAAATTAAAAGAGGGAGAAAGACCTAAATCTTTATTTGATAGATATTAAGTTAGTGTAGATTTAAAGAGCTTTAAGTAAAGCACTTAGCAAATATAGAAAAAGATTTAAAGAAAAAGTTGATAAGGTTGAAAACTCGTAAAGTTTTTATTGTGTTATTTATAATTTTGTTAATTGAAACATCTGGTTGCTCAAATGAAGATATTATTCGGGCGGATAGAATAGTAGTAGAAAAAAGAATTACTGAAACCAATGTTTATAAACCAATTAATGAAATAGATGATAAAAGTGAGATTCAAAATGTCAAAGATATTCTTGATATAATCAATTGGGAGAATGTAATGGTGCAGATGGTACGTTTTCCTGATTACAAATTTTATTTTGAAAATTTCAACGAAGAATCTCAATCAGATAGATTAACTTATCACCTATGGATAAGTCCAAATAAAGATAAAATAGAACTTGTTATTGAGAGTAAAAGTAAATATATTCAATTGAATAAGGAAAAGTCAATAGAATTGTTTAAAATTATTGTAGGTAAAAAGTTGACGGAAATAAAGTAGATGTGTTTAATAGTACAAATAAGGATGAAGCAAAATGTGGTGGAGTGTTAGAAAGGGCATTTATATAAAACTAGACAGAGTTATAATATTATACTAAAGCAATACATAATAAAATATCTCATAAAACAAAAAAGAAAATAGTGAGAGCTTGAGCGATTCGAAGACACTGGAAATACAGGTACAGGACTATGGTTTACTAATGAACAAAATATTAATAGTATAGTTTATAATAGCAAAAATGTCACATGAACAAAATCACCTCTCTTGCATATAATGTAGGAGGGGTGTATTTTTTGAGTCGAGGTCGTAATAAGAAGAAAAGAACTTTTATTATTATAGTGACACTTTTAGTGTTTTTAACTTATGGATTTATTATAGTTGATAGAAACTTAAAACCTACTGTTCTCGCGATTTCAGAAGTAAAAGCTAGAGTGATAGCAACTCAAGCTATAAACGATGCAGTAAAGGCAAAACTTAAGGATGAGGTAAAATATAAAGACTTAATATTTGTAAAATATGACAGCGAGGGTAAGGTTACTATGATGCAGGCAAATACAGTATTAATGAATAGTATTGCTTCTGATGTAGCTTTAGAGGTTCAAAATAATATAATGCAAATAGCTACAAAGGAAATTAAGGTTCCTTTAGGAAATGCATTAAAAAGTCAATTATTAGCTCAATGGGGTCCTAAGATAAAAATTAAAATTGTTCCCAAAGGTACTGTAACAGTTGACTTTGCAACAGAGTTCGAAGAATCAGGTATAAACCAAACAAGGCATAAAATATATTTAGTAGTTGTAACGGATGTTAAAGTAATTGTTCCATTAGCTTCAGATACAGTAAGAATAGCAACTAATATACCAATAGCAGAGACAGTTATAGTTGGAGATGTACCTGATAATTATATACGTGTACCTGAAGATGAGTTTATGAACATTATAGATTAAAAAATACAAGCTATTGTAACTTGTACAATAGCTTGTATTTTTTAAAATATATTTATTATATATTTACCAAGAACTACTCCTAATAGTGATAAGAATAAATTTGTTATGATATTAAGACTACCTAATATAAAACTATTATTTAAAAGTGTTACAGTTTGATAGCTAAAAGTGGAGAAAGTACTAAGACCTCCTAGTAGTCCTGTTGTAAGTAAGAGCTTTGTTGTTGGTGATAGATTCCATGCATTAGTGCTTCCTTCTAATATGAGACCAATTAGTATGCTAGCAAATACATTGGCAATTAAAGTACCATATGGAAACGAATCACCAAAAGATTTAAGAGCCCAATTACCAATTAAATACCTCATTGAAGCTCCAATAAAACCACCAATACCTACATAAAGAATATTAATCATATGTATCAGACCTTTCTTTTGGAAGTATTAATATGAAGGTAGTCAAGTTATTATGTAAACTGAGGAATTAACTTCCTCAGTTTAAAAATTAATTGACAAGTTTGGAATCTGAAAAGATTATAACATAAAGTAGATTAAAATAAAAAAGGCTAAATGTTGTATTTTACTGAATAAAACCTAGTAAATAAAAGATATAATGATATAATAAAAATATATAAATAAGAATTTAGAGGTGAAGTAATGTTAACAGATATAAAGAATAATAAGAAAGAACGAGTATTATTAGTAGGAGTAGATACGAAAAAAATAAATGATTTTAATATAAAAAGTTCAATAGAAGAGTTAAAAGAATTAGCTTTAGCAGCTGAAACAGAAGTTGTTGAATGTATAATACAGAAAAGAGATAGTATAGACCCTAGATTATATATAGGCAAAGGTAAAGCTACTGAGATAGCAAGGTATTGTGACGAACTTGATGTAGATACTGTTGTATTTAATGATGAGTTATCAGGAGCTCAGCTTAGAAATCTTGAGGAAGTTATAGATAGAAAAATAATAGATAGAACAAATTTAATATTAGACATATTCGCAAAACGTGCTACATCTAAAGAAGGTAAATTGCAAGTTGAATTGGCTCAACTTAAGTATCGATTACCAAGACTTATTGGATTAGGAAATCAATTATCTAGAACAGGTGGAGGAATTGGTACAAGAGGGCCTGGTGAAAAGAAACTTGAGATAGATAGAAGACATATTTTAAAAAGGATATCAGAGATAGAAAAGCAACTACAGGGATTAGAAGAAGTTAGAGAAACGAAAAGAAAGAAGAGACAAGGTTCATCATTACCTATTGTGGCACTTGTAGGATACACTAATGCAGGTAAATCTACACTTTTAAATACTCTTATAAGTAAAGATGAAACTTATACAAAAGAAAAAGAAGTTTTTGCTTATGATATGTTATTTGCAACATTAGATACTACTCTTAGACGAGGGACACTACCTAATGGACAAAACTTTCTTATAACAGATACCGTTGGCTTTGTAAGCAAATTACCAACACATTTGATTGAAGCATTTAAAGGAACATTAGAAGAAGTAAAATATGCTGATTTGATATTACATGTAGTGGATATAACTAATGAAGATTTAGACATTCAAGTAAAAACTACCTTGGAAATACTAAAGGACTTAGAAGTTTTAAATAAGCCTATTATAACTGTATTTAATAAGGTAGATAAAGGACATATCGATGAAATACACTACAAAATTGATGGAACTAAAGTATATATTTCTGCAAAAGAAGGAAAGAATATTGATTTACTATTTAAAATGATAGAAGAAAATATACCTGATAAGTTCTATGATGTAAAATTACTTATACCCTATGATAATAGTAAAATTTCATCTTATTTGTTTGATAATACAAAAGTTGTGAAATTTGAGTATAGAGATAATGGTACACTTATAGAAACTATTTTAAATGAAATTGACTATAAAAAGTATAGTGAGTACATAGTGGACTAGAAAGGGATGGTTATGAAAAAGGAGCAACTGACCTGGGAAAACATAAGAAATTTAGAGGAACATCATATCACATATCTTTTATATAAAGAAGGTAAGAGTATAGAAACAATATCTGCTATAAGAAGAATGGATAAAAATGAAGTAGAAAAGCAAATAATAAAAGCTAAAATTGATTTAAATTCTAATATAGAAAATGATTTGTTAATAAATGTTATTAGTATGAATAAAGAAGAAAGATTGAAATATATAAATGGTATGAATGATAGTGATAAGGAAAAGCTTATAAAACAGATAATGAGAAGATACACAAAATTTAAAAATACAGAGGATAGAATGATACTTATATGGCTCATAGGTGAATTAAAAGATATTAGACTTTTACCTTATTTAAGGATGGAACTTAAAAGTAATAGTGTGAATCGTAGAAGATTGGTATGTTCTGCATTAGGAAAGCTAAAAGCAGTGGAAGGTAAAAAATGGTTAGAAGAAGCACTTGATGATAAAAATCCACAAGTACGTCAGTATGCAGTTAAGGCTCTTAAAGACATAGGAGACGAAAATACTATAGAAAAAATTAAAAGATTACTAAATAATTATAGCGAGAAGGAGTATGTAAAAAGAGCTGCTGAAAATACAATTGAAGAAATAAAAAAGAAATTAGTGCGATAACTTATTAATTGTATTATCTACTATTTTTACTATATCAAAAAAAGCTATTTGAGTTCCTTTAGTCACTATAGGTCTCCCAAAGGACACAAGATTTAATCTTCTAGAACTGAAACCACCTATTTTCATCCATATATTAACTGCAGGCATAGTGTCAACCAGTAATAGCTCATTACAATTTGCTCCTGCAATTTTCCATGCATCTTTTACCGCAGGTATAACTAAATCAGGTGCAAATTGTCTACTTAATGTATAAACTTTGTTTTGATTTTTATCTGTACCTCTAAAAATTATTTTACCGTGATATGATTTGGTTAAAGTGTCAAAATACGGGATATCAAGTATTTGTTTTTTATTAGGTTTTTCATTTTTAGGTAATATTCCTAAATGTATCGCTGCAGCAATAGCAGATGAATGAGTGCCTCCTACACAATGGTAGATTATATGCATTTAATCACCTCAAAAATTGGTTGATAATTTTAATTTTCCCTTTTGATAAATGAAATATTATAATAAATCCATAATAAAAAATGATATTTTTGGAATATTAAGTTTTAGGAAATAAAATACATTAATTCAAGGCAAAGCATTGAAATTTCTGAAAATTTAGTGTATTATAAGAATAAGAAATGGGAAGGGGTGTATAGCAGTGCTGTTTAGAAATTGTGCTGGAGGTATTGTTTTTCACAGTGATAAGGTTTTTTTATTAAAAAATGAAAAGGGAGAATGGGTTCTACCAAAAGGAAGAATTCGTAACGGTTCTCTTGCGATGCAGACTGCCCTTAACAGAGTTAAGGAGGAAACTGGACTTGACACAGAGATTGTGTCAACAGCAGGAGAAACTAGTTACGAATTTTTTTCTATTTCAAGACAAAGACCAGTTTGTAATGAGATAACATGGTACATAATGGAATCTAAAGATGATAAGTATGAAATAAATGAAGAATTTCAAGATGGGGGATTTTTCACTATAGAGGAGGCACTGAACAAAATTACATATAGTCAAGATAAATCATTAGTTAACCTTTCTTATAAGAAGTATTTAGCATTTAGAGAAGAAGAGATTATGGTATAAGGATTACATTGGAGTGGGCAACCACTCCTTTTATCTTTTATTAAAGAACATCTTTGTTCTAGTAGTTAATGATGGTATACTAATACTAGTATATTATAATAAGGAGAGAGTGAAGATGAAGGACAGATATAGAACAATACATGAATATGGTAGTGATGAAGTCATAATTAATAAATCTAGATTTATAGGCTATGCTAAACCTATCTCTAGTGAAGAAGAAGCAATAAAATTCATTGAAGAAATAAGAACAAAGCATAGAGATGCAACTCACAATGTGTATGCTTATGTATATGGTGAAAATAGCAATATACAACGTTATAGTGATGATGGTGAACCGAGTGGTACAGCTGGAATTCCAGTTCTTGAAGTAATAAAGAAAGAAGATTTACGAAATGTAGCAGTGGTGGTTACTAGATACTTTGGTGGAGTAAAATTAGGTGCAGGTGGATTAGTAAGAGCATATATTAAAGGAGCTAAAATAGGATTAGAAGCTGCCAAAATTGCTGAAAAGGTACTTTATAAAAAAATAAAAATAAGAATTGATTATACTTTATATGGAAAAGTTGAGAATGAATTATTAGGTAGGGGCTATATAATTGATGAGGTTACATATGATGATGCTGTAAATTTATTTATATTATGTGAAACTGAAAGAGTTGAACAGCTAAAAAAAGTAGTGACAGAAATAACAAGTGCTACAGCAGAGATTGAAGAAAACGGTCAAGCATATTACTCTGTAATAGATGGAAAGATAATAAAGTAATGAATATGATTTTATTTGACGATTCTGTTATAATATACTATATAGGGGTATATAAATAATAAAGCTTAGAGAGGTGATAAACGATGGATATTATAGAAAAAAATAAGCAAGAAATGATGGAAAAGAAAGTTTGGGCTGTACTTGGAGTTACGCAAAACAAGGAAAAATATGGATATAAGATTTGGAAAAAGCTAAAGGATAATGGATATGAGGTATATGCAATAAACCCTAAATACGAAGAAATCGAGGGAGAAAAATGCTATGACTCATTAAAGGACTTACCGGTAAAGCCTGAAGTCGTAGATTTTGTAGTACCTCCAGCAATAAGCTCAAAATATGTGGATGAAGCTAATGAACTAGGGATTGAATACTTATGGTTCCAGCCTGGAACAGTTGATGGTGAAACTATAGATAAATCCGAAGAATTAGGAATGAAAATAGTATTCCATGATTGTGTATTAGTAGCTTTAGATGAGTAAATATAAGGGATGACTTGCTCGTCCCTTTTTTATTTAATAGATAATATTTGGCTATTTAATATGTTATTTTACAGGTTTTTTATATATTTCATATAACCCCATTAAAAACAAAAAGATTGCAAACAACTTTCTAAGTATATCTGGTTTTGTACTAACTGCTATTGTTGACCCTATAAATGCTCCAACAAGTCCAAAGCATATGATTATTATTGATAACCTTATCTCAATATTTTTATTTGCAAAATGTGTAATTAAAGCAACTATAGCCATAGGAATAAAGGTTATAAGGTTTATACCTTGGGCTTGATGTTGTTTTAAAGATGCAAAAAAGATTAATGCTGGAATAAGAATAGTACCGCCACCTATTCCCATACCACCTATAATACCTGAAAGGATGCCAATTAAAAAAAGTATCATTTCATCACCAACTTAATAGCTGCAATAATCATAAATATACCAAATATTTTACGAAGTATATTATTTGGTATTCTGTTTAATATTTTAGCTCCAACAAATCCACCTATAACTCCACCAAGAATTACAGGTAATGCAATATCTAATCTCAGTATTCCACGTCTAAAATAAATGATAGTACTGACTAGTGTTAATGGTAATATTATAGATATAGCAGTAGCATGGGCTTTATGTTCTTCTAATCCAATAATAAATATGAGAGCAGGTACTATAATAGTTCCACCGCCTGACCCAAACAGACCATTTACAATTCCAGTAGTTAAACCGATAGCAGCAAGCTTAATATTATTTTTAGTTATTTTCATCTCATCACCTTGTTGCATTAAAAGATAGTATATAAATATACTTTTTCCTAAAAAGATGTATATATACTTGACATGATTAGTAAAACCTATTAACATACTAAAAAAACAATAATATGAGGTGAATGTAATGAAAGTAGTAAAAAATATTACAGAGCTTGTTGGAAACACTCCGATGTTAAAATTAAATAAAGTTGTAGAAAGTGAAGTTTCTGATATATATGTAAAATTAGAGTCTTTTAATCCAGGAAGTAGTGTTAAAGATAGAATAGCATTACATATGATAGAAAAAGCAGAAGAGGAAGGTAAACTAAAAAAAGATTCTGTCATTGTAGAGCCTACAAGTGGTAATACTGGAATAGGTATTTCAATGATAGGAGCAGCAAAAGGGTATAAAGTAAAAATAGTAATGCCTGATTTAATGAGTGTTGAAAGAAGAAATTTAATGAAGGCTTATGGAGCTGAAATAGTATTAACACCAGGTGAAAAAGGAATGAAAGGAGCAATTGAAAAAGCAAAGGAACTAGTTGAAAAAAATCCAAATTACTTTATGCTTCAGCAGTTTGATAATCCTAATAATCCTAAAGCACATATAAAAACTACAGCAAAAGAAATTCTAAAACAAATGGATAAAAAACTAGATGTTATCATAGCAGGTGTAGGTACTGGAGGTACGATTACTGGAATAGCTGAAGTTATTAAAAAAGAAATGCCTGAAGTAGAGATAGTAGCAGTAGAACCTTATAAATCACCTGTATTATCAGGTGGAGAGCCTAGAGTACATAAGATTCAAGGGATAGGAGCTGGGTTTATACCTAAAGTATTAAATACTGAACTGATAGATAGTATAGAAAAAGTGAGAAGTGAAGATGCTATGGAAATTATGAGGAAGGTAGCAAGAAAAGAAGGTGTTTTAGTAGGAATATCATCAGGAGCTGCTATATATGCTGCAATAAAGAAGGCAAAGAAATTAGGTAAAGGTAAGAGAATAGTAGTTATAGCTCCTGATAGTGGTGAAAGATACTTGAGTACGGGAATATTTGACTAATTTCATTTGATTTCAACAAATTTCTATGTTATTATTTTGCTATCATGCTGTATGAATATTAACTGGAGGGAAAACGAAATGGAGAACGTGAAGAAAGTATGTAATGAACTTGTCGATTGGCTAAAAGAAAAAGTTGAAGAAGCAGGATGTAATGGTCTTGTATTTGGTTTAAGTGGAGGAATTGATTCAGCAGTAGTAGCTGGATTAGCTAAGAAAGCTTTTCCTAACAATTCATTAGGTATAATTATGCCAGCCCATAGTAATGAACAAGACGAAGAACATGCTAGACTAGTAGTTGAAGCGTTAGATTTAGATGTAAAAAAGGTTGATTTAACTGATGTATTTGATAAGTTTATAGAAGCAGTTAACGATGATGGTTCAAACAGATTAGCTACTTCTAACATTAAGCCAAGATTGAGAATGACTACATTATATTATCATGCACAAAAAAATAGATATTTAGTTTGTGGAACTGGGAACAAAAGTGAATTAACAATTGGATATTTTACAAAGTTTGGAGATAGTGGTGTAGATTTATTACCAATTGCCGATTTTGTTAAATATGAGGTTAGAGAATTAGCAAAGTATCTAAATATACCAGAAATAATTATTAATAAACCACCGTCTGCTGGACTATGGGAAAATCAAACAGATGAAGATGAAATGGGCTTTAGTTATAAGGAATTAGATAATTACATAAAAAGTGGTGAAGCAGAGTCAGAAGTAAAGGAAAAAATCGAAAGAATGAATAAAGCTAGTGAGCACAAAAGAAGAATGCCACTTATGTTTAAAAGAGGAGAGTAGGGGTTAGACCCTACTTTTACTTTTGGAATATAGCTTTTATTTTTAAGATTAATATGATAAAATTAAGTTTGGTACTTTTATGTGATTAAGTTACTATAAAGCTGTAATCTACTTAGATAAAAAGATTTAAGCAATTTATTAATTTATAAATAAAAGGAGGATTTAAGAATGGCAGGACATTCAAAATGGGCTAACATTAAGCATAGAAAAGGTAGACAAGATGCTAAAAGGGCTAAAATCTTCACTAAGCTTGCGAGAGCGATAACTGTTGCTGCAAAAGAAGGTGGAGCTGATCCTGAATACAACCCTGCCTTAAAAACTGCTATTGAAAAAGCAAAAGCTGCCAATATGCCAAATGATAACATAGATAGAGCTGTAAAAAGAGGAGCAGGAGAAACTGATGGAGCAAATTATGAAGAAATAATGTATGAAGGATATGGACCATCTGGAGTTGCAGTTATGGTACAATGTTTAACAGATAATAAGAATCGTACTGCAGCAGACGTAAGACACTACTTCTCGAAACATGGTGGAAATCTTGGAGCGAGTGGTTGTGTATCATTTATGTTTGATAGAAAAGGTGTGTTAATTATAGATAAGATAGATGATATAGATGAAGAAGAATTAATGATGCAAGCTATAGAAGCTGGAGCAGAGGATTTTAGTACTGAAGAAGAATATTTTGAAATAACTACAGCTCCTGAAGATTTTCCAGAAGTTAGGGATAACTTAAAAGAAGCAGGTTATAAATTTTCTACAGCAGAGGTTTCATTTATTCCTCAAACAACAACAAAACTAACTAGTGAAGATGATATAAAGAACATGTCTAAACTAATAGATGCCCTTGAAGATAATGACGATGTTCAAGAGGTATATCACAACTGGGATATGCCAGAGGGCATGGAGTAAGCAAAAATCCCCTGTATGTTAAATCATATAGGGGATTTAAATTTTAACAATATTATCTAGTATGTAATGTATGATTATACATAAAATAATAATAACTTTATAAAAAGAGGTGTGAAAATTGACTAGAAGAAGACCACTTAATCCCAATGCTAAAATAGCACTTGATGAAATGAAATATGAGATTGCAAATGAATTAGGAATCACAAATACTCCTGACTATAACGGGAATATGACATCAAGGCAAAATGGCTTATTTGGAGGATATGTAGGTGGTAACATGACACGTAAGCTAGTAGAAATGGGTGAAAAAGAGTTAATAGACAGAAATAAAAGGTATTGATATATAAAAAGAAGGTCATTTTGACCTTCTTTTTATATATCAATCAACTCATAACAGATGTTATCATAAATGACAACAAAATAAAAAACAATAGTTAATGATTTAGTATTTACTTATAATAAATATTTGCTAAAATATTAAATAAGAAAATAAAGAAAAGGAGAGAAGTTAAATGACAAATAAGCTTAAGAAGATAGTAGCTATTACAATTGCTGCATTAATGATTATGAGTGCTTTTGCAACGTTTTTTGTATATATTTAAAAAATGATATCATAATTTTTATAGGTATATTATCTTAAATCCAATAAATATGGTTTCAATAATTTCTTTAGCCCTAGCATAATTAAAACTGCAGAAAAAACGAAGAATAAAGTCATATATGTCCAGTCACTAAGCACAAGGCCAAGGGCTAAACCAGCTGCTGGTGGATGCTCTGCGTCTGTAACTACCATTATAAATATAGATAAGCCAACAGATAAAGCACCAAATATTGTAAAGATAATGTGTTCATAATTAGGGAAAAAATTCGTTAATAGTAAATTTGCAATCAAATGCATCATAGCTCCTATAACAATTCCAGTTAAATAACCGCCAGTTAGACTGCGAGGTCTAGCTGGGTAGCTACTAGGCATAGTAAAGACTATAAATGTTGTAGCTCCAAGACTTGCAATAATTGTTGTATAAGTAAATAAATTAATAAATATTAAAGTAACTAAAATTGAAGCTGTAGCTAGTGCACATTGTAATACATATCTACCTATACTTTCTTTGGCTTTTTTGTCGAATAATTCCATTATAATTACCCTCCATTGCTTAATATAATTAACGAAAAGTGAACTAAGTTAAGGAGTTCCACATAAAATTCATTATATAATAAAACTAAAATAACTTCAAAACTACAAAATTTAAGGATAGGGAAGAATCCCTATCCTTAAATTAATTATAAAGTGTTCATTATTCCATTTTGAATACAAAAGTTTAACGATAAGTGTTTTATGCCAGAGCTTTCAAAACTAATTGTAGCTATATTATCTTGAATTGCTTTAATTCTTCCTTTACCAAACTTTTTATGTATAACAGTTGAACCTATACCTATTTTTTTATCAGAAGTTTTATTTGGACCTTTAATTATTGCTTCTAGCTCATCTAAAAATCTCGACTGTTGAACAAATTCATTATTTTTTAATTTTATTGTCAATAGCTTTAAGTTTTCCTTTGCTCTTGTCATTCCAACATAGAATAGTCTTCTTTCTTCTTCAATATACTTTACATTTCCTCGTTCATATAAGTCGATGCTACTAGAAATAGGTATATCACCATCTATTAAATCAACTATATATACATTTTTAAATTCTAGACCTTTAGATGAATGTAGGGTAGATAAAAACACACTATCATTTCTATGAGCATAAGCTCTATTATCTAATAAATTGTATAAAGCTTTTAACCTTGATAAAAACTCTGTTATTGTATTTGTTTCTAGAGCAAGCATCTTCAAAGTTGATAAAACATTTTTAGCAGTAGTTAGTGAATGACCAAGTTTAATACAATGGTCGTCTAAATACTTACTGTATTCTAAATCATCTTCTATTAGCTGGATTATTCTATGAGGATTTTTCTTTGTTAAACGCTTAAAATCTGATGCAAGTTCCACAATATTATTTCTTTGAAATGGTTTAAACTCAGGATATTCTAACAATATATCAAAGACAGATTTATCACAATCCTTTTGTTTAATGTAATTTATAGCTGCCTTTGATATATATCCTTTCATCTTATAATAGATTTTCTCAAATGAAGCTATATCACAGTTATTTAAAATTAATTTGAAAAAGCAAATCATGTCTTGTATAACCCAGTGTTTAAAGAAGTTAAGTTTAGTATCTCTTAAATAGAATGGTATATTATGTCTTGATAATTTATCTACCAATGATATAGAAGTTATGTTGTTTCTGTAAAGAATTGCTGTTTCAGATAAATCAGCTGAGCCCTTCAATTCTTTGACTAAATAATCTAACTGGTCATATTCATCTTTAAGTTTAACAATAGATATAGGTCTTAAACTTGGATTATTAGTATATAAATTTTTATTGTAACGTATAGTGTTGGTTTTAATGAAGTTATTACTAACAGTAACTATGTTTTTAGTTGAGCGGAAATTTTCTTCCATGAAAAAAGTTTTAGAATTAGGATATATTTCGTTAAAATTTATTAATGCTTCAGGATATGCTCCTCTAAACCCATAAATGCTTTGGTCATCATCTGCCACTACAAATATGTTATTAAGAGGTGATGCTAATAAAGAAATAATAGAGTTTTGTATTTTAGATGTATCTTGTCCCTCATCTATTTGAATGTATTTATATTTATTTTTATATCTGTTAAGAATAGAAGGATTATTTCTCAATATATTATAAGAAAGAGTAAGCATATCATCGAAGTCTATGAGATTATTTTGATTTTTATAATTTTCATATTCAATAAATATTTTCTTGAAGTTTTCGATTCCAATGTTATAAGATTTCTTAAATTCATCATCGTTTATATCTATCATCATATTTTTTATGTAACCTATAGCATTTAATAAATCCTCAAGCTTGTCATCATTAATACGTTTATTGTTTATTTCCATATAAATATGCTTAAGAAGTTGATTCTTATTTACCTTTGAATTTTTTCCTTCAATAAGAGTATATCTTACTCTTTTACTTTGAGCATATTCACGTATAACTTTATAGGCAAAACTATGAATAGTAGAAAAATGAATGTTTTGTGAAATTAAGTCTCCAAAAAGTGTTTTGAATCTATTTTTCATATCAATAGCTGAAGCTCTACTAAAAGTAAGTGATAATATGTTGTTTGGATTTACATTATGATTAAGAATCAAATTTGCTGTTCTACATATTAATACTGTAGTCTTACCAGCACCAGGAACAGCTAAAACTAGAGCTGGACCATCTTTGTGTAATACAGCTTGTCTTTGTTGTTCGTTAAGTTTTATATTTAGTTTTTTATCCAATTTTTCAAAAAAGTTTTTATACATTTCCATCCTCCTAAGCATAAAAGCTTACAATCTATTTTAACATATATAATAAAAATACTTAATTTTAATTTTGTAGAGAATGAAGAGAATAATTCGGTTTTAAGCTGCATTGTAGAGAAATGAACCTTTATTTCTCTACTTTATATGGGCACCCAGTATGAATGCACAATAAGAAACTCTAGGTTAATTAACCTAGAGTTTCCATTTAGCGATTTTATGCATTTTCTTCTAGTTTAACAAGTAACCATTTGCCATTAATGTACTTATACGTTAAGTTATGAAATAATATTGATGTGAATGGTTTTTCTTCTATACTTGTAACAACTGTGCTAAAAGAGAAAATACTAGATGCGAACATTTACAAGAGATTAGAGATGTCTATGGATATCTATAGATATCGCAATTTTACCGATAAAGACTTTTTAAGTCTTCAAGGAGAAATATTCCCCCATGCATTAGAAAATGATAATGCTATTAATCTGATGAAAATTGCTATAAGTAAATTGAGAAAGAAAAATATAATACTACCTGGTATAACAGTTCTAGAAAAAGCAGTAAACCAAGCTCGTATCAAAGCTGAAGAGCATATCTTTGAAATAATTAACAATAGCCTTTCAAAACAACAAAAGTTACTAATGAATATTCTTATAAATGGAGAAGATGAAGAAGCTGTAACAAAACTAGGATGGCTCCGTTCTGATAATGGATTTCCTTCTCCTAGAACTTTTATAGAAACAATTGATAAGCTCAATGAAATAAGAAAACTGAGATTAGATTTAAATATTAAAAGACTTCATAGAAATAGAATCCGTCAGCTTTATAGACTAGGGTCTAAGTATGAACCACATTCATTCTTACAAAAAGCAGTAGGACATCTAAAAGAAATGACTGGTGTAAATGAGGACTTATTAAAACATATATCGCCCTTAGCCTGGAGCTTATTAATTTGCTTGGAGAATATCACTTAAATAGTAGAAATATTCCTGATTCAACAAATTTAAGACCGTTGAATTTGTAACGTCCTTAATGCAAAGCTTTGATGATTACAACAAACATAATAGAAAATTGAGCAGAGAATTATACTATATATCTCTGTTCAATTTTCATTTCTTAACGTGAACAAAATAGCGTTTACGTTTCCAAATATTGTCTTAGTGTGAGTTTTGTCGGAGATGTTGGTGGTACCCCATAATTAAAATAAAAGTTTGATTATTTTATTAAATTGAGCTAAAATAGAATAAACAAAGGTTTAAAAATTAAACAAAAGTTGGTGGTGCGTTTGACGAATCGTGAGAAGGAAATATTTGAGTTAATTAGAAAAAATCCAATGATATCACAACAGGAAATAGCTGATACTTTAGGAATAGCACGCTCATCAGTAGCTGTACATATAGGTAATTTGATAAAGAAAGGTTATATTAAAGGTAAAGGCTATATTTTAAAAGAAGAAAGGTATGTAACAGTAATAGGGGGTACTAACATAGACATTCAAGGATTTACCAGAAATAAACTGGTAATGAAGGATTCAAATCCAGGGAAAGTAAGGCTATCACTTGGAGGTGTTGGAAGGAATATAGCAGAAAATTTGGTGAAATTAGGTGTACCTGTGAAACTACTATCTGTTGTTGGTGATGATGTATATGGGAAGAAGATTATAGAAGAGTGTAGACTGGCAGGAATAGATATGGATAATATGTTAATCTTAAATGATAAACAAACCTCAACCTATTTATCAATTTTAGATGAAACAGGCGACATGAGGGTAGCGATATCTGATATGGATATATTTCAAAAGCTAAATTCAAATTATATTACAGAGAAGTCACATCTTATAAAGAATTCAGAAGTAGTGATAATTGATACTAATATCCCAAAGGATACCATAGAATATTTAATAACAAATTTTGGCGATAAGGTATTTTTCTTGGATACTGTATCTACAACAAAGGCAAAGAAGGTTAAAGATATGATTGGTAAATTCCACACTATAAAACCAAATAGATTAGAAGCTGAAATATTATCAGATATCAAAATAGAAAACATAAATGATGCTAAAAAAGCTTCAGTATATTTCTTAGAGCGTGGAGTAAAGAGAGTGTTTATTACATTAGGTAAAGAAGGAGTCTACTATGCTGATGAAGGATGTTTAGGAATTATAAGACCACCTAAAATAAATGTTATAAATGCAACTGGAGCTGGTGATGCATTTATGGCAGCCTTAGTGTACTCTTATATTCATAAATTCGATGTACAGAAAAGTGCTAAATATGGAATATTTGCATCGCTTTTAGCATTATCCCATGAAAATACAATAAATCCTAATATGTCAGTAGAAAAAATAAATGAATTAAAAGGAGTTGATAAAACATGCTAAAAAAATATTTAGATATAAAACCAGAGGTGAAAAAAGCATTAGATGAAGGAAGACCGGTAGTAGCCTTAGAATCAACTATTATTTCTCATGGTATGCCTTATCCTCAAAATGTAGAAACTGCAAAAAAGGTAGAGGAAATTGTAAGAAGAAATGGTGCTGTACCTGCAACTATAGGAATAATAGATGGAAAACTTAAGATTGGCTTAAATGCAGAAGAACTTGAATTTATGGCAACTTCAGATAATATAGCAAAAGCAAGTAGAAGGGATTTACCATTTATTATAGCCAAAAAAATAAATGGAGCTACTACAGTAGCAGCTACAATGATTATTTCAGCTATAGCAGGAATAAAAGTTTTTGTAACTGGAGGAATAGGTGGTGTACATAGAAATGCACAAGAAACCTTTGATATATCAGCGGATTTGATGGAGCTTGCTAATACTAATGTTGCAGTTGTATGTGCTGGAGCAAAGTCAATTCTAGATATAGGACTTACTTTAGAGTATCTAGAGACCCATGGGGTACCTGTGATTGGCTATAAAACAGATGAGTTTCCAGCCTTTTATACTAGAAAAAGTGGATTTAAAGTCGACTACAAAGTTGATTCTGTTAAAGAATTAGCCACAGCAATTAAAACAAAATGGGATTTGGACTTAAAAGGTGGATTAGTTATAGGCAATCCAATTCCAGAGGAATATCAAATGGATTATGATATTATAAATAATGCAATAGAAGATGCACTTAAGGAATCTATGAAGTTAGGTATAAAAGGAAAGGAAACTACTCCATTTCTTTTAGATAAAATTAAATCTATAACTTCAGGTAAAAGTCTAGAGTCAAATATAGGGCTTGTATATAATAATGCTAAAGTTGGAGCAAAATTAGCTGCAGAATTATCAAAATATTAAGGGTAAAACATATTTCTTTTAACAATTAATTTACAATAAAAACAGAGGAATATGCAGAAAAATGTAGAATAATCTTAATGACACAACAAAATACAGATAGGGGTGGGAACTTGAAAAAAGAACTTGATTTTATGAAAAAAGCAAACTTTTCAGTTGTAATAGCTAGTTGGTTAATAACATTTATCGTTTTTGTTGGAGTTCTTAGTGAGTATTTAAAAGGTGGGAGGAGTTTATTAGAAGTTTCTACATTATCAGGTATTTTAATTTTGGCAACATTAATATCTAATATTTTTTATAAAAAGAATAATAAAAGTAAGTGGATTAAGTACATAACAGTAACAGGTTTCTTTATAGTATATGCATGGTTATATTTAACTAGTAAGTTTATTTTGACTTTCGTGTTTATATTTCCAATGATCACAGTTTATAGCTTATATGCAGATAAGAAGTTTGTTTATGGAGTAAGTATTAGTGCTTTTTTATTAAATATATTTAAAATTGGTTATAGCGTTTTTAATGGACAGGTTAGTCATGAGGCTACATCAAATTACACACTGCAAATGGGAACTATAATTATGTTTATATTTGTTATAAATTTAGTAGTTTCTATTACGAATAAACTTAGAGTAGAAACAAGTAAAAATTTCAATGAAATAGTAGAAGTACGTGACATTCAAAAGCAGGCTATTGATGATATTACTGAAGTAGTAAAGGTTTTACAAAATTATACGTCTGAGATAGGAGACATAGTAGATAAAATAGATACATCTTCTAAGGGTGTTGGACAAGCAGTAGAAGAAATTGCTCAAGGTTCAACTACTACATCAGAAGATATACAAAATCAAGCTCTTTTTGCAAATCAAATACAGGATAAAATCACAGAAACGTTAAATGTATCAAAGGAAATAGACAAATCAGCAGTAGAAACTGCAGATGTTGTTAATAAAGGACTAGAAGTAGCAAACCAATTATCAGATAAGAACAAATCGGTAAATGAAGAATATAGTAATGTACAAAACATAATAACACAATTAAGACAAAAGACTGCTTCTATTGAAAACATAATAGAAGTTATTACTAATATAACTGAAGAAACGAATTTATTAGCACTTAATGCAGCAATAGAGTCAGCTCGTGTAGGGGAGCTAGGCAGAGGCTTTGCAGTTGTTGCTAACGAAATTAAAAATTTAGCAGACCAGACTAAAGAATCAGCTAACAATATTTCAGATATTATTAAAGAGTTAATAGATGAAAGTGATAAAAGTGTTCAAGCAGTTAATAACCTAAAAATTTTAAATGACGAACAAACTAATTTAATATTTAAAACTGAACAAACTCTTGAGAAGATAAATAGAAAGACTGTTTATGTAAGGGATGGGATTTCGACTGTAAATGATAGAATTAGTGATATTTTAGAGGCAAATGAAAAAATTAACGAAGCTATTTCAAATTTATCAGCTGTATCTGAAGAGACCATGGCTAATGCTCAACAGGCAACAGCTATGACCAATGAACATGTTAGTCATTCTAGTAGGGCTAAAGAAATAGTAGTAGAATTAATTAATACTTCTAACAAATTAAAAAAATATTTATAAAAGCAATATGAAAGGCCACGATGGATATTATAGCCTTAGTAATTTTGATAATAATTAATTAACAATAGTTGACAAATACAATTTTGTGTAATACAATGTACCTACAACAGAATATACGCTGGGGAGCTGGATGAATCCGGCTGAGAGGGGACTGTTATTGTACCGACCCACATAACCTGAACTAGGTAATACTAGCGAAGGGAGCAGTTTGACTTAAGTGTTGCTATGCATTTGTATAGTGGTATATGCTTTAAATCAATTTGCAATCAACCTTTATCCTAGTTTGGGATAAAGGTTTTTTTATGAAAGGAGGTTTGCTAAGATGCCTACAGTCAATATAAGCTTACAGGTATTGCCTAGAGTAAAAGACGAAAGATTATATGAAGTTGTAGATAAGGTTATAGAGTATATTGATTCATGTGGGGTAAAATATGAGGTAGGACCTATGGAAACAACTATGGAAGGAGAATTTGAAGAACTTATAGATATAGTTAAAGAAGCACAGAAAATATGCATAAAAGAAGGTGCATCAAGGGTATTGTCAGTGGTTAAAATAGATTATAAACCAGAAGGTGTGACTATGGATGAAAAGGTTGGAAAATATAGAAAATAAGTTAGTACCTATAATTTTTTTCTCACTGATTTTGTTAGTATGGCAATTTACAGTAGACAATGGAATAGTAGACAGATTCACTTTGCCTTCTCCTACAGATATACTGATAACGTTTGTAGAAATACTACCTAATATTATGAATCATATTATGATAACATTGCAGGAAGCTTTTTTAGGTTTTACGATAGCTGTGGGATTAGCCATAGTATTATCAATATTAATGGACAATGTACCTTTAATAAAAAAAGCTATATATCCTATAGTAATTGTATCTCAAACTGTTCCCTTAATAGCTTTAGCACCTTTGTTTGCAATGTGGTTCGGATTTGGTAAACTCCCCAAGGTTATAGTTGTTATATTAGTGTGCTTTTTTCCTGTGTTAGTAAGTTTGCTTCATGGATTGGAATCTGTAGATAAGGATTTACTTAATTTATTAAAATCAATGGGTGCAAGTAAACTTCATATTTTTAGACTTGTAAAATTTCCTGCATCTTTAGTAAGCTTTTTTTCAGGACTTAGAATAGCAGCAACTTACAGTATAATGGGTGCCATAATAGGAGAATGGATGGGAGGAAAAGCAGGTCTTGGTATTTATATGATGCGTATAAAACATTCATATGCCTACGATAAATTTTTTGCTGTCATTTTAATTATAGTTGTTTTAAGCATGATTTTCTTTAAGTTTATATGTATCATTCAAAATTTACTTATGCCTTGGTCAAAGGAATTAAAAGAAAATGAATAGGAGGTAATATACCATGAAAAAGATTGTTTCACTTTTATTAATTGCTTTATTAACATTAGTTCCATTATCAGGATGTATTAAAACGGAGGAAAAAAAGGATGTTACTGTTTTGTTAGATTGGGTGCCTAATACTAATCATACAGGATTATATGTAGCTTTAGATAAGGGATACTATGAAGAAGAAGGATTAAATGTAGAAATCATACAGCCTTCAGAAGGAGGAAGTGCTGATTTAATAGCAGCAGGACAAGGAGAATTTGGAATAAGTTATCAAGAGCAGGTAACCTATGCTAGAACATCCGATAATCCGCTGCCTGTAAAGGCAATAGCAGCAATTATACAACATAATACATCAGGATTTGCATCGCCAGTTGAAAAAGGCATAAAGACACCAAAAGATTTTGAAGGAAAAAAATATGGAGGATGGGGCTCACCTGTTGAAGAGGCAATGTTAAAAGCATTAATGGAAAAATATAATGCAGACTTTTCAAAATTAGAAATGGTAGATATAGGAGCACTAGACTTCTTTACTAGTGTAAAGGAGCACGTAGACTTTACTTGGATTTACTATGGTTGGGATGGTGTAGCTTCCGAACTTAAAGACTTTCCTATAAACTTTATAAGACTACAAGACGTTGACCCTAATCTAGATTTTTATACACCAGTTATAATTGCAAACGAAGAATTATTACAAAATGCTCCTGAATTAGCAAAAAGATTTTTAAGAGCAACGACAAAAGGGTATGAATATGCTATAGATAATCCAGAGGATGCTGTAAATTCACTTTTAAAATATGCTCCAGAAATAGACAAGGAAATAGCTGTAGCAAGTCAGAAATATTTAGCAAATGAATATAAAGCAGATGCAAAAAGATGGGGGGAAATGAAAGAAAAAATATGGAGAAATTATGCAAATTGGATGTATGAGAGAGGATTAATTAATAAAAAATTAGATGCGAAAGAGGCATATACAAATGAGTACTTACCAAAATAGTACAAAACTTTTGGCTCAAAGCCTCATTAAGAAATTCAATAATATGTTAGTTGTAAACAACGTATCTATAACTTTACAAGAAAATGAGTTCGTTTCTGTTATTGGACCAAGTGGTTGTGGAAAAAGTACTATTTTTAATATGATAGCAGGTTTAATAAAGCCAGATTCAGGAGATGTATTTATAGATGATGAAAAATATACTGGTATAACTGGTAGAGTGAGTTATATGTATCAAAAAGACTTATTATTGCCCTGGAAAAAAATTATAGATAACGTATCAATTCCATTAATTATAAAAGGACATAGTAAAAATGAAGCAAGGAAAAAAGTTAAAGATTATTTTGAGGTTTTTGGTTTATCAGGATTTGAGTATAAATATCCATTTCAACTATCTGGCGGAATGAGGCAAAGAGCAGCATTGATGAGAACTTATATGTTTTCGAAGGATGTAATACTTCTAGATGAACCCTTTGGTGGACTAGATGCAATAACAAAAACTAAAATGCAGTATTGGCTATTAGAAGTTTTAGAAAAATTAAAAGCATCTATATTATTTATAACTCACGATATTGAAGAAGCTATATTTCTATCAGATAGGATATATATCCTATCTGATAGACCTGCTACAATAAAAAAAGAGATAAGAATAGATTTACCAAAGCCGCGTACTCAAGAAATTCTTACCTCAAAAGAATTTAACGACCTTAAAAGACATGTCTTAAACATTTTATAAACTAAAAAGAGGGTGTTAATATGGCTGTGTTTGATAATGAAGCTAACTCCTATGATGCTTGGTATGAAAGTAAGTTAGGGAAATTTGTAGATAAGGTAGAAAAAGAATGTGCATTTGAACTTTTTAGTCCTCGTAAAGGTATGAAAGTATTAGATGTAGGATGTGGAACTGGTAATTATAGCATTGAACTAGCCAAAATGGGCTGTGAAGTTGTAGGAATAGATATTTCTGATGAAATGTTAGATATAGCTAAAAATAAGGCAAAAGAAAATAATTTAGATATAGAATTTTATAATATGGATGTATATAATATTAAATTTGATGATGAAAGTTTTGACGCTGTATTTTCAATGGCAGCATTTGAGTTTATAAAAGAGCCTGAAAAAGCAATAGAAGAAATTTTTAGAGTAGTAAAGAAGGATGGACAGGTTTTAATTGGTACCATAAATAAAAAGAGTGCTTGGGGTGAGCTTTATTTATCAGAGGAATTTCAAAAGAATAGTATTTTTAAATATGCACAATTTAAAACCCTAGATGAACTTAAGAAGCTAAAAAGTAATTATTTAGTAGATACGGCAGAATGTTTATTTATACCTCCAAATATAGATGAAAAAGATATAAGTATGGAAAAAGAAAAGGATTTATCTAATATGGAAAGAGGAGGGTTTATATGCGTTCTATGGAAAAAATAGCTTCTTGTCAGATTACTTTTACCCCTATTATAAGCGATAACTATATTGATGATGTAAATAAAGTACTAGATATAATTAAGTCATATGAATTAGAATATGATATAGGTATTTTATCAACAACCATACGAGGAAATAAAGAGAAAATATTAAAATTAATTACTGAAATATATAATACAATGGACAATCAATGTAAATTTACTATGGATGTTAAGATATCAAATATTTGTGGTTGTGAAGTTTAGAAAAAAATCCTGTGTTTAGATTAATCTAAACACAGGATTTTTTTATTCTTAAATACAAAAAACACTAAACTTTAACAAAATAAGTAAACCTAACTATAAAAAAACACGTTTTTTGTAAGAAAAAATTAATAAATTTCAAATTTGCTCTATGCAACTCGAAAAAAATTTGATAATATATTTAATTGTCACCGTATTTCTAACAAATTATGAATAACTTATGTTATAACCCTTCTACCGATTGGCAATAATTGCTAGAGGGAGGGACTTCTGATGGCCACTGCTTCTTTAAAGTTGTGGGATATATATGAAGGCTTAAAAAATAATTTCTTGTTTAATAGCGACGTTAATTCAATATATGTGCTTTTAGCGTTATACGATTTAGAAGAGAATATAAGCAATATATATCCCAAATACATAACTACTAAAAAAATTAAAAGAAGATTAAAATATGTTTTTAAAAATAGAGAGAATGCTGATGTAATTGCACACAATATCAGTCTGCTTTTGCATGAAGACGTTAATAGGTTAGAACTGTGTTTTTATCTCGAGGGTTATAAGTATGGTTTTTCAAATGCGAAGTGGGTTAATAGATTAGAAGAAAAAACTATTAAAAAACATGGATTAGAGTTTATATATAAAAGTGAATATTTATTTCATTTTAATTGTACTGATAAAGAAGTGCGAGATATACAATTAAAAGTAGGTAGAGAGATAGATGCGTTAGAGAGAAATAATAAATATTTAGAGGATTTAGTGTATACATTTTCTGACAAAGTAATAAAGAATAAGTTGAAAAATATAGATAAATACATTGATAAACAGCTGAAAATGGATTTTAATCCTTATGATTTTAGTATAAAAGAAGAATGCTATAAGCTTAAAAAAGATGAACTAGATAAAGTGTATAAATCTGTAGTGTCAGTGTTAATAAAGAACTTAAAGAAGATATATAAAGAAGCATGCTGGTATGCTATAAATGATAAAGTATTAAAGAGATATGTATAATTTAATATAATATTGGAAAAAATATCCCTCTAGATAGTCCGGGAGGGATATTTATGAAAAAAGTATCAATATTATCATTAGCAATAACTTGTTTGATAGTTGCGTTTTTTAGCTTTATGATTGGTTACTTTGTAATAGATGTTCAGAAAAATGAAAAACCACCTAATGAAATAATAGGTAGTGAAGAAAAAGATAATGAAATTGAAATTAATGCAAAAGATGATGTTTATATAGGACCAAATACTGACATAGAGTATATAACACATTACTTAAAATGCAATCACTATAAATCAGAAGTAAAAAATCCAGATATAAAAATGATTAACATGGACGAAGAAGAATTTAAAAATTATATTCATAGTATAAACCAAGAATGGAAAGTAGCTTTGTTTTCTCACGATAGAGTTGTAATAAAAATTGAAAAAGAACATTTATGTCCGAATCACTATATTATAGGAGTTAAAGATGAAAAAATAGCGATTTTTAAAATAAATAAAAATGGAGAGAGAAAACCGTACAAAATTATTAATGTGTCAATTACTACGTTGAAGAAAATAGACCAAGAGAAATTAAAGAAAGGGATTATAGTTGATAGTGAAGATAAAATAACTGATGTGCTAGAAAATTTTATAAGTTAATAAATGAGATGTTTGACTTATTGGTAAAATAAAGCTAGGCTGCTAAAATTAAAATAGCCTAGCTTTATTTTATGGTATAAAGAGCTTATGGAGAATCAAAAAAGTTGTCTTAAAAGGAGTTTAGTGATAAAATAGCGAATATATGTTTGTATAGAGGAGCTGATTAAATGAAGATAATTGGAATTGACCCGGGGGTTGCAATTTCAGGATATGGGGTTATTGAATATACAGGTAATAAATTTAAAGTAATAGAATATGGAGCTGTTACTACAAGCCCTAAAACGCCTTTTCCTAAAAGATTAAAAATATTATATGATGAATATATGGAATTATTTACCTTACATAAACCAGATGCAGTGGCAATAGAAGAATTATTTTTCAACAAAAACGTAAAAACTGCCATAGATGTTGGACAGGCAAGAGGTGTCCATCTACTAGCTGCTGTTAATTATGGAGTTGATGTATTTGAATATACTCCACTTCAAGTAAAGCAAGGTGTTGTTGGATATGGTAGAGCTGAAAAAAAACAAGTTCAAGAAATGGTAAAGATTTTACTTAATTTAAAAGAAATACCTAAGCCAGATGATGTAGCAGATGGGTTAGCAGTTGCTATATGTCATGCTCATTCAGGCGGTTTTAAAGATATGTTTAAAATTAGATAAGAGGTGATAAAGTGTACAAGTATATAAAGGGAAGAGTGACTGAAAAGGGTGTAGATTATATAGTTATTGAGAATAATGGAATAGGTTATTTGATATATACTTCAAAAAACTCTATAATGAGTATGGAAGACAATGTTGAAGAATCGACAATATATACTTATTTGAATGTTAGAGAAGATGCTATAACTTTATATGGATTTATATCCAAAGATGAAGTTGATATGTTTAGATTACTTATGTCTGTTTCAGGTATAGGACCTAAGGTAGCATTAGCAATATTATCTACGTTAAGCACAAATAATATTAAGTTAGCAATAATAAACGATGATATTAAAGCACTGTCTAAAGCTCCAGGAATAGGTAAAAAAACTGCTAAAAGAATTATTCTTGAATTGAAGGATAAAATTGATAATAATATAGTTATCGAAGAAAATAGAGTTATTGAAAATACAAACAATATTGATGAAGTTATTGGAGCATTACTTTCATTAGGTTATACTAGAAATGAATGTAATAATGTATTAGCTAAAATTAATAAAGAAAATCTGAAAACAGAAGAAATAATTAAAATTGCATTAAAAGAACTTTCTAAAAAATAGAGAAAGGGAATGAAAACTATGGAAGAAATGGAGAATAGAATAGTAACAGGACAGCTACGTGAAGAGGACAATGAAATAGAAAATAGTTTAAGACCAAAATCGATAGAAGATTATATAGGGCAAGATAAAGTAAAAGAAAAGCTAAAAATATTTATTCAAGCAGCTAAAGGTAGAAAGGAATCATTAGACCATGTACTTTTATATGGTCCTCCTGGACTTGGAAAGACGACTATGGCTAATATTATAGCAAATGAGATGGGGGTTAGTATAAGAATAACCTCAGGTCCAGCTATAGATAGACCAGGAGATTTGGCAGCTATATTAACTAATTTAGGTGAAAATGACGTATTGTTTATAGATGAAATACATAGATTAAATAGGAGTGTAGAGGAAATATTATATCCTGCTATGGAGGACTATGCACTGGATATAATTATAGGTAAAGGTCCAAATGCTAGATCTATAAGACTTGATTTGCCAAGATTCACCTTGATAGGGGCTACAACTAGAGCGGGATTGCTTACCTCTCCATTAAGAGATAGATTTGGTGTGCTTTGTAAACTAGATTTTTATGACGTGATTAGTTTAAAGAGTATAGTAATGAGGTCTGCAAACATATTAAATGTGAAAATAGACGAAAATGGTGCTTTAGAGATAGCTAAGAGGTCTAGAGGTACACCTCGTATTGCAAATAGATTGTTAAAACGAGTTAGGGACTATGCACAAGTAGTAGAGAATGGAAATATTGATCAAGACGTAGCTAAAAAGGCATTAGATTTATTAGAAGTTGATGATAAAGGATTAGATTCAGTGGATAAAAAATTAATACTCACAATTATTAATAAATTTGATGGCGGCCCTGTAGGACTAGATACGTTAGCTGCATCAATTGGGGAAGAAAGAAATACTCTAGAAGATGTCTATGAGCCTTACTTATTGCAAATAGGTTTTCTCAATAGAACACCTAGAGGTAGAACTGTGACAAAAGCTGCATACGACCATTTTGGAATAATAAAAGAAAATAAATAAGGTGGTGTATATGGAACAAATAGGTAGAATTTTAGTATCAATAGGCATTGTTTTATTACTTATTGGTGGTGCTATACTTTTAGCACAAAAGTTGGGATTTGGAAAGTTACCAGGAGATTTATTGATACAAAAGGGAAATGTAACCTTTTTCTTTCCCATTGTGAGTTCCATAATTTTAAGTATTTTATTTACATTAATTCTTAATTTATTTTTTAGAAGATAATACTATATCTACACGAAAGGGAGTGTAGTATTGAAAAAGAGAAATGTTATAAAAAAACTTACTTCTGTTTCAATTATAATTTTATTACTGATTAATTTATATAGTTTAGTATTTAGTAGCGATAATAATGATAAATACATTAGGATAGGACTTAAAAGACCATTAAAATCTGACAATCAAGTCAAAATAACAAGTGTTAATGGTATAGAGATAGGTCAATTTGATAATGAGTTTAAAAACTTATTTACTTTAAACGATAAATGTTACACAGTAAGACTTGATGGTTATTATGATATTCAGAATGAAGAATACATATTTATAAACAAAGATAACGAAAATGAGATTAAACCTGAAATAGGGCCATATCATATTGAGCTTTCAAAAACATTTGATACATATAGCGAAACCATAAAGGAGATAGAAAAAATAAAAAATTTAAGTGTACAAGCATATCCAGTCTATAAAAATGGCTTTAAAATATGGATTGGTCAATATCCATCAGAAGAATTAGCAGAAAAGGATATAAAAAGGTTAAAGGATATTGATGAAGGTATTACTTTGGTTAGTAATAATGATAAAAGAGTAGTCATACAGGATGAAAAAGAAAATATCATTTTAATGTTTAATGTTAAGGAAAATATATATTTGAAGGCTAAAGAGTTAAATAAAGAAGCAATAATTGGTGTGGAAGATAACAACTATAGGGACTATTTAACTTTTAATGTACATGAAAATAAATTAATTGTTATAAACTATGTAAAATTGAATCATTATCTTTATGGTGTAGTGCCTAGAGAGATGTCATATGATTGGCCTTTAGAGGCACTTAAAGCTCAAGCTGTAGCTGCTAGAAACTACACTATTGTTAACTTAAATAAACATAGTGACCTAGGATATGATTTATGTGATACTCAAGATTGTCAAGTTTATGGAGGATATGATTGGGAGCACAGTAAAACTAATAAGGCTGTAAAAGAAACAAGAAATAAACTTATAAAATATATGGGTAAACCTATCTATGCATATTATCATTCATCAAGTGGAGGACATACTGAAAATAGTGAAAATATATGGACTTCGCATGTACCGTATTTAAGAGGAGTAAAAGATGAGTTTTCATTAAATTCGCCAAATGCTGAATGGGAACTTGTATTAAAGAAAGATGAAATACAAAATGAATTAAAGGAAAGTGAAATTAATGTTGGTGAAGTAGTAGCCTTTGAACCAATAAATTATTCAGAGCACGGCAGAGTACTAGAGCTTAAAATAGAAGGCACAGATGATATAGAGATATTAGAAAAAGAAAAAGTAAGATACATATTTGGTACAAGTAAAGTAAAGAGTACACAGTTTAATGTAAGCACAGATTCAGATGTTTATATAATGGATGGATATGATTCTAACACTGTTAAAACTGCACTTAGAAAAACTTCAGTAATTACAGGTGATGGAACTACTATTTTAAGTAAAAATTTTGATAAAGAGTTTGTTATTACTAATGGAATAAATGAACGAAAAATCCCTGTTATTCCAAAAACTTATGTATTAAAAGGTAAAGGATGGGGCCATGGCTTGGGTATGAGTCAATGGGGAGCTAAAAGAATGGCTGAACTAGGCTATAATTATAAACAAATATTAGAATACTATTACACAGGAACAAAAGTTGAGTAAAGGATGATGCAAATGAAAACTAGAGATTTTTATTTTGACCTACCAGAAGAACTTATAGCACAACATCCACTAAAAAACCGAGAATCTTCAAGGTTAATGGTATTAGATAAAAATACTGGTGCAATTGAGCATAAAGTTTTTGCAGATATTATTGATTATCTTAATGAGGGAGATTGTTTAGTATTAAATGATACAAGAGTAATACCAGCTAGATTATTTGGAAAAAGAGAAAAAACAGGTGGAAAAGTAGAGTTTTTATTACTAAATAGATTAGAAGGCGATAAGTGGGAAACTTTAGTTAAACCAGGAAGAAAAGCTAAAATAGGTACAAAAATAGTTTTTGGTGATGGATTATTGAAAGCAAAAGTGATAGATATAGTTGAGGGTGGTGCTAGAATTGTTAAATTTGAGTATGATGGAATTTTTGAAGAGGTACTAGATAGATTAGGGGAAATGCCACTTCCTCCATATATAAAAGAAAAATTAGAAGATAAAGAAAGATATCAAACAGTATATTCAAAAAAAGAAGGTTCAGCAGCTGCACCTACTGCGGGACTACATTTTACTAATGAACTACTAGATAAAATAAAGAAAAAGGGAGTCAACATTGCATATATTACCTTACACGTAGGATTAGGCACATTTAGACCTGTGAAGGTAGAAAATATAGAAGAACATGATATGCACTCAGAATATTATGAAATTAGCGAAGAGGCTGCTAAATTAATAAATGAAACAAGAGAAAATGGAGGTAGTGTCATAGCAGTAGGCACAACGTCTACTAGAACATTGGAGTCTGTGGCAGCTGGCGATGGCAAGGTTTCGGCTAAGAAAGGATGGACTGATATATTTATATATCCTGGTTATAAATTCAAAATTGTTGATAAACTTATAACTAATTTTCATTTACCTGAGTCAACTTTGGTAATGTTAGTGAGTGCATTGGCAGGTAAGGAAAATGTACTCAATGCTTATAATGAAGCGATAGAAGAAAGATATAGATTTTTCAGCTTTGGAGATGCTATGTTTATAAAATAAAGAAAACACATGTACTAATGACAAGGAGGTATGAAATGGCTATAAAATATGAACTAATAAAAGAATCAAAAGAATGTAATGCTAGACTAGGTAAATTGCATACACCTCATGGTGTAATAGAAACTCCAATATTTATGCCTGTAGGTACTAAAGCGACTGTAAAAACCATGACTCCAGAAGAATTGAAGGATATTGGTGCACAGATTATATTAAGTAATACTTATCATCTTTATTTAAGACCAGGACATGAGTTGATTAAAGAAGCAGGTGGATTACATAAATTTATGAATTGGGATGGACCAATTCTTACAGATAGCGGAGGTTTTCAAGTATTTAGTTTAGGACATTTGAGAAATATAACAGAAGAAGGAGTAGAATTTAGATCCCACATTGATGGTTCTAAACATTTCATTAGTCCAGAAAAATCTATTGAAATACAAAATTCACTAGGTTCAGATATTATAATGGCATTTGATGAATGCGCACCATATCCTAGTGATAGAGAATATGTTAAAAATTCATTAGAAAGAACTACAAGATGGGCTAAAAGATGTATAAAGGCTCATAAGAACCCAGAAAAGCAGGCTTTGTTCGGGATTGTACAGGGAGGTATGTATAAAGATTTAAGGGAACAGAGTGCTAAGGACCTCCTAGAACTAGACTTCCCTGGTTATGCAGTAGGGGGTCTAAGTGTCGGTGAACCTGCAGAATTAATGTATGAAGTTCTTGATTACACAGTACCTTTATTACCTAAAAATAAACCAAGATATTTAATGGGAGTAGGAAGCCCTGATTACTTATTTGAGGCTGTAGTAAGGGGTATAGATATGGCAGATTGTGTTTTACCAACAAGAATGGCTAGAAATGGAACATTCCTAACTAGTCAAGGTAGAGTAGTAATAAAAAATGCTAAATATAAAAAGGATTTTAATAAATTAGATCCTGAATGTGATTGCTATACTTGCCAAAACTATTCTAGAGCTTATTTAAGACATTTATTTAAAGCTAATGAAATTTTAGGTGCAAGACTAGCAACAATACACAATTTATATTTCTTATTAAAATTAATGGAAAACATTAGAGAAGCTATTAAAGAAGATAGATTACTAGAATATAAAAATGAATTTTATAGAAAATACGGCTATATTTAAAAGGAGTTTTTGAATATATGTTGAATTATAAATTTATGAAGGGGGGGATATAAAGGTGCAACAAGGTTATGCAGGATTATTAATACCTATTTTATTTTTGGTAATCTTTTACTTTATAGTAATTAGACCACAGCAAAAGAAGGATAAGAAGATTAGGGAAATGAGAAATAACTTAAAAGTAGGAGATGAAATTGTTACTATTGGTGGAATACATGGTAAAATCACCAAAATAAAAGACGATATTATTACAATTGAAGTAGGTGCTGATAAAACAAAATTCACTATAAGTAAGTGGGCAGTAGGAAATCTAAAGAATGAAAGTGAAGAAAAATAACATAAAAATGATAAGGTACATAAAAAGCTTCTGAATATTAAGTTCAGGAGCTTTTTTTATGTAATAAAAAAATTATAAATGCATAAATTTTACTAAGGATGCATGGGGGTGGAGTTTTTGAGATATAAAAATAGTAAGAAAGATAATTATGCTTTGACCTTAATTAAAGGAGTAATTTTAAGTTTTATAATTACACTAGTATCATTTATTGTATTTGCTTTAATATTAACCTATACAAATATAACAGAAAGCGTAATACCAACAGTAGATTCAATAATAATGATATTGAGTATTGCAATAGGTTCTATATATGTAGCCTTTAAAGTTTATAAAAAAGGATGGTTAAATGGAGCCATAGTAGGACTTGCTTACATTGCAATTTTAATAGCAATTAGAAGGTTGATATCAGGTAATGTGCAATATAATGTTTATCTTTTGGTGAAAGTTGCAATATCTATTATAACAGGTGTAGTTGGAGGTATGATAGGCATAAACATAAAATAAATCTTTATTAAAGAGTAAGTTTGTGTTATAATTTAATCAGAAAAAATATCAAGGAGGTATAGTATGAAACATATAAAAACTATTAGTGGACGCAGTTTAATGAAAACTATAGCTACAGGTGGATGTGGAGAATGCCAAACATCTTGCCAGTCAGCTTGTAAAACTTCTTGTACAGTAGGAAACCAAGTTTGTGAAAACAACTAAAAGTACATAGAAGGTAGTGGGAAACCACTACTTTTTTTTAATGCATAAGACAAATAGAATTTTTATTAATTAAATTATAAATAGAATAATTTAGTATAATTTTAGGAGGTCGGGAATATGAGTAGTAAAATACATAGATTTGAGATGAACAACAAAAAGATAGTACTTGATATAAACAGTGGTTCTGTACATGTAGTTGACGATTTAGTATGGGATATAGTTTCACTATATGAAGACAATGATATAGAAAGTGTAATTGATAAATTAAAAGATAAGTACAACGAAGATGATATTAAAGAAGCATATTCTGAAATTAAAATTTTAGAAGAAAATGAACTATTATTTAGTGAAGATAAATATCCGAAAGATTTTGAATATAATAGTCAGAATGTAATTAAAGCAATGTGCTTACATGTTGCACATGATTGTAACTTGAAATGTGAATATTGTTTTGCTTCACAAGGTGATTTTCAAGGTGAAAGATTACTTATGCCTCTTGAAGTTGGGAAGAAGGCTTTAGAGTTTTTAGTTGAAAACTCAGGCAATAGAAGAAATTTAGAAGTCGATTTCTTTGGTGGAGAACCATTAATGAATTTTGATGTTGTAAAAGAATTAGTATACTACGGTAGAGAATTGGAAAAGAAACACAATAAAAATTTTAGATTTACTATAACTACTAATGGTGTACTATTAAATGATGAAAATATTAAGTTTATAAACGAACATATGGACAATGTTGTATTAAGTTTAGACGGTAGAAAAGAAGTTAATGATAACATGAGAAAAACAATAAACGGTGGAGGTAGTCATGATATAATTGTACCTAAATTCAAAAAATTAGTTGATGAAAGAGGGGACAAACTATATTACGTAAGAGGTACATTTACAAGTAAAAATCTAGACTTTAGTAAAGATGTTCTTTATATAAGGGATTTAGGATTTGATATTGTATCAGTAGAGCCTGTAGTTACTGACCCTAAGTTTGATTATGCTATAAGAGAAGAACATTTAGGTATAATTTTAGAAGAATATGAAAAACTATCCAAAGAGTATATTAGATATCATAAAGAAGGTAAAGGGTTTCAGTTTTTCCATTTTATGACAGACTTAAATCAAGGTCCATGTATTATTAAGAGGGTTGCCGGTTGTGGTGCTGGTTCAGAGTATGTAGCGGTAACACCAGAAGGAGATTTATATCCATGCCATCAATTTGTTGGTGAAGAAGAGTTTAAAATGGGTGATATCTGGAACGGAATTCAAAATACTGAATTAAGAGATAAATTTAAAAGTGCCAATATATTTACAAAAGAGGGTTGTAAGGACTGTTGGGCAAGATTTTATTGCAGTGGAGGTTGCCATGCTAATGCATATCACAATAATGGGGATATTAAGAAACCTGATAAAATAGGTTGTGAGATGGAGAAAAAAAGAATAGAATGTGCATTGTCAATAGCAGCAAACCTTAACCAGGAGGGATAAAGATGATAATAGAATATGAAGGTATAAAGCCTAATATTCATGAAAGCTGCTTTATTGCTGATAGTGCTGAGATTATTGGCAGAGTTAATATAGGAGAAAAATCAAGTGTTTGGTACAATTGTGTACTAAGGGGTGATGGAAACACCATAAACGTAGGAAAGTACACAAACATTCAAGACAGTAGTGTGGTCCATATATCAAAAGAATATACAACAGATATAGGAGATTATGTAACAGTAGGTCATAAAGCTATTATACATGCATGCAAAATTGGTAATAATGTATTAGTAGGGATGGGAGCAATAGTATTAGATGGAGCTATAATAGAAGACAATGTACTTATAGGAGCAGGGAGTATTGTGACACCTGGTAAAAGAATACCATCTGGTACTTTAGTATTAGGTTCTCCGGCTAAAGTTGTGCGAAAGTTAACTGAAGAAGAAATTAAGCAACTAAAAGAATCAGCAATTAATTATGTAAAATATTCAGAAAAGCATAAAAGAAAATAACAAAAGATTGGGAAATTGACTTATAAATTACAGAAGTATATAATTATTTTATGAACATTCGAAGGGGGAATGACAAATGAAAGCAAAACATACAATTATATTTCTTGCGATACTTCTAGTAGTTGGAGTATTCTCTTATTCAGCAATTTATGGAATTGATTTAGGAAAATATGAAGTTGTACCTGTTAAAGAAGAGTTAAAGCTTGGACTGGACTTAGCAGGGGGAGTATACGTTGTTCTTGAGGCACAGACTGATGCTACAGGAGCTGAACTAGAAAAACTAATGGAGCAAACAAGAGCTATTATAGAACAAAGAGTTAATGGATTAGGAGTTACTGAGCCTAATATTACAATTGAAGGTAAAAAGAGAATAAGAATAGAGTTAGCTGGATTAGAAAATCCTCAACAAGCTATTGAAATGATAGGTAAAACAGCACAATTACAGTTTATAGACCCAGAAGGGAATGTTGTCGTAACAGGTAAGAATGTAAGAAAATCTGAAGTTGCTTTTCAACAAAATTCATTAGGAAAGCAAGTACCTGTTGTATCATTAGAATTCGATAAAGAGGGTACAAAAAAGTTTGCTGATACTACAAAAAGGTTAATAACGAAGCAAGATGCAATGGAAAGAATAATTTATATAGTTCTTGATGAGCAGGTTATATCAAGTCCAGCAGTAAATCCAAATGATGGGCCAATAACTAATGGTAAGGCGGTAATTGTGGGTGAATTTACATTAGAAGAGGCTAGTAACCTTGCTAATCTAATAAGAGCAGGTGCATTGCCAGTTGAAATGAAAGAAGTAGAAACATCAGTAGTAGGACCGACCTTAGGACTTGAATCTTTAAATAAAAGTGTATATGCAGCTGGGATAGGATTAGCATTAATTTTCCTATTTATGATAATTTATTATAGAATACCAGGGGTTATAGCTGATATCGCTCTTACGGTTTATATATTAATTGTGTTAGGAACAATGATATATTTAGATGCAAGACTTACACTACCAGGTATTGCGGGTCTTATTCTTTCGATAGGTATGGCTGTTGATGCTAATGTTGTTATTTTTGAAAGAATAAAAGAAGAAATCAGAGTAGGCAAAACTTTAAGGGCATCTGTTGACTCAGGATTTAAAAAAGCACTTGTGACTGTTTTAGATGCTAACATTACTACTTTAATCGCAGGTATTGTATTATTTGTAGCAGGTACTGGTCCGATAAGAGGATTTGCTGTAACTCTATTGATTGGTTTAGTAGCTTCAATGGTAACAGCAATATTTATAACACGATATATGTTGAAGCTAGTAATAGGGATGAATATAACAAAAAACACGAAACTGTACGGTGCTTAGAAGGGGGATTATAGATGAGCATAATTAAAAGAAGAAATATATTCTTTATGATTTCACTTGCTATAATAATTATAGGTCTAGGGATGACAATGGTTAAAGGTCTTAATTTAGGTATAGATTTTACTGGAGGTACTTTAATTCAGATAAATATAGGCAAGGAAATAGATGTAAATGAAGCAAGAGATATTATAGATAAATATGATGAAAATGCTAGTATACTACACGCAGGTGAAGACAATAAAGAAATAATTATAAGAACAACTAAAGACCTTAATAATGCAACTAGAATGGAGATTTTCAAACAATTTAAAGATAAATATAATCTTGAAGATGAGGATTTGAGAAATCAGAACCAATTTAGTCCTAAGATTGGTAATGAAATTAAGCGTAAAGCATTAATATCTGTTACTATTGCAACTATATTAATACTAGCATATATTACTTTCAGATTTGAGTTTAAATTTGGAATTTCAGCTATAATAGCTTTAGTTCACGATGTACTTATAGCTTTAGCAGTATATGCTATATTAAGAATCCCTGTAAATAGTTCTTTTGTTGCAGCGATGTTAACGATAGTAGGATATTCTATTAACGATACAATTGTTGTATTTGATAGAATAAGAGAAAATATAAAGAAAATGAGAAAAGAAAAATACGAAGATATTATTAACAAAAGTATATCTCAAACAATCGTTAGGTCTATAAACACATCTTTTACAACATTGTTAGCTATTGTTACTCTATATGTTTTAGGTGTTGAAGCAATAAAAGACTTTGCATTACCTTTAATAGTAGGAGTATTAGCGGGAACATATTCTTCTATTTTTATTGCAAGTCCTGTTTGGTACTTATTAGTATCTAGAACCTCAGAAAGAAATTATTATAACCCAAATAGAGTATAAACTAAGCGACCATAGGGGTCGCTTTTGCATTATATTATGGTATTTGTGCAATATTATAACAAAGAATATTAAAACTGAATTGTAAAAATATTACCAAAATAATTGATGTTGTAGTATACTTAAAGCGACAGATTAAATAACATTGCTGCTATTAAGGAGTGGTAAAATGAAGGTTAAGGGGTTGGGGAAGAGATATAAAAATATTCAAAGGTATAGGCAAATAGCAGTTATCTTTGCGAAATACGGTTTTAATGCTTTATCAGAAAAAATGGATGTAGTAGGGTACTTCCGTAGATTTTTTTTAAGAGAATCAATAACCTTAAAGAAAAAATACACTAGAGCAGAACGTATAAGAATGGCTATAGAAGAACTTGGACCTACTTTTATAAAATTTGGGCAAATAATGAGTACTAGATATGACTTATTGCCAGCTGATATTGTAAACGAGCTTTCATTACTACAAGATAAAGTTAAAGAATACGATTTAGATTTAGCAAAGAAAATCTTTTATGAGCAATTAGGTTTAAAGATAGATGAAGTATTTAAAGAATTCGAAGAAACACCTTTAGCAGCGGCATCAATTGGTCAGGTTTACAGTGGGGTTCTTAAAAATGGAGAAGAAGTTGTAGTTAAGATACAAAGACCAAATATAAGAAAAAACATTGAGTCTGATATTGATATATTATTTAATATAGGTAAGTTAATAGACGAACACTTTGCATATAATAGTCCATTTAAAGCTGTTGATATAGTTAATGAATTTTCATATACGATAAAAAAAGAATTAGATTATACATATGAAGCGCAAAATTGTGATGCATTTAGAGAAAATTTTAAGAATGATACAAACGTTTTAGTTCCTAAAATATATTGGGAATATACTACAAAAAAAGTTTTAGTTATGGAAAAAATAAATGGTATTAAAGTTAGTGATACAAATAAGATTCGTCAAGCTGGTTACGATATGGAAAAGTTAGCTCAAATAGGAGCAAAGGCGTTTATGAAACAAATTATTAAGCACGGTTTATTTCATGCAGACCCCCATCCAGGGAATATTATGATAATTAATGAAAATAAAATTAGCTTTATAGATTTTGGTATAGTTGGGTATATAGATAAAGTAACGTTAGACTTTATTGTGACATTATTAGAGTCTGGACATAAAAGAAATATCGATAGCATAGTAGAAAGTCTTTGTGAAATGGATGCTGTCACTAGTGAGACAGATTTAGTTAAATTAAAAAGGGACCTTTATTATATTATAAATTATTACTTTAATGTTCCAATAAATAAGATTAACTTTGGGGATGCTTTTACAGAAATATTATCTGTAGCTTATAGACATAGTCTGAGATTACCTACTCAATTAATACTTTTAATAAGAGCAATTGTGACTATTGAAGGAACTGGTAGGAAATTAAATCCTAAGTTTAATATGTCAATGATATCAAAGGATATATTTGTTGAATTATCAAAGGAAAAACTTAATCCTAAAGGCTTAGTAAAGGAAATAAAAAATTATTCAGCACAAAGTTTTAAAGAGTTTAAAAGTATTCCTAAAAGAACTAATCATATTTTACAAAAAGTAGAAAAAAATCAATTGAAGATTTTAATAGACATAGAAGAATTAGATAAAATTAAAAATCAAATAAATATAATGACTAATAAATTATCTTTGAGTTTATTAGTTGCTTCAATAGTTATAGGCTCATCTTTAATTATTCAAGCAGATGTGGGCCCAACTATAGTTGGAATTTCAGCTGTTGGCCTTATTGGCTTTTCTGCAGCTGGTATACTAGGAGTAATCTTAGTAATATCGATTTTAATGAACTGGTTAAAGGATAAAAAGTAAAAAAAGGAGTGATTAAAAATGCAAATAGGATTTATATTTTCTTTAGTTTTTGCTATAATAATAGCTGTTTTTGCTTTACAGAATGGTGAAGTAGTTTCAGTAGATTTTTTATTTGCTAGTGTAGAAGTTTCTCAAGCTATTGTTATCTTTGTATCAGCAGCTCTAGGAGCATTTATCGTTTCTATTATGGGAGTGGTAAGACAAGTAAAATTAAAACTAAAATTAAAAGACCAAGATAAGAAAATTAAAGAGATGAGTAAAACAAATGAAGAATTAGAAACTAGAATATTAGAGCTAAATAAAGAATTAGAAGTAAACAAAAGTATTGAAGAAAAAATGATAAAAAGTGGTAAAGAAGATATAGAAAATAGAATAAATGGTAATAAAGAAAAGGCAAAAAGCGAATCAGTTGAGTAAAAGTAAATGTACAAATTTATTTGTTGAACACTTAAAATCTATTCGCTATAATATATATATGCACTTTTTAAGGTAGTAGGTGGATTTAATGCTAGACTTTGATAAAATAATTACTGTCTACAATAATGATTATAATAAAACTAAAGAGTTAATTGAAAAAATTGGCATTTCAGAATTAACAGCTAAAATATTAATTAATAGGGGTATAGACAGTGTTGAAGCTATCGAAAGGTTTTTATATCCTGATATAAGTAAGCTTTATAATCCTTTTTTATTAAAAGACATGGATATAGCTGTTAAAAGAGTTATAAGAGCTATTGAGGAAAAAGAAAACATATGGATTTATGGAGATTATGATGTAGACGGTGTTACTAGTACTTCATTGTTGAAAAATTTTTTTGAGTCTATTGGAGTTTCTGTAGATTACTATATTCCTGATAGATTAACTGAGGGATATGGTTTAAATAAGAATGCATTTGACTTTATACATAGTAATAAAGGACATTTGATTATTACTGTAGATTGTGGTATAACTTCTATTGCTGAAGTAGAATACTGTAATCAATTAGGTATGGAAATTATTATTACAGACCACCATCAATGTGGAAGTGAGCTACCAAAGGCAACTGCTGTGGTAAATCCAAATAGAATAAATTGTGAATACCCATTTGATAAGTTGGCTGGGGTAGGAGTAGCGTTTAAGTTTGTTCAAGCGTTGGCAAATAAGTTATCTGTAGAAATTGATTACCAAGAATTATTACCTATAGTTGCTATTGGCACTGTAGCTGATGTTGTGTCATTAACAGATGAGAATAGAATTATCGTTAAGAATGGATTGAAATTTATAAAAAAATGTAATAACTGTGGTATACAGTCATTAATAGAAATCACAGGATTAAAGGAAAAGGAAATTTCAAGTGGACATATAGGCTTTGTAATAGGTCCAAGAATAAATGCAATGGGAAGAATAGGATTAGCTAAATATGCAGTAGAGCTTTTAACTACCCATGACAAACAAGAAGCTACTAAACTAGCAAAAATGCTTGATGAGGAAAATAAAAAGAGACAAGATATTGAAAGGGAAATTTTAAAGGAAGCAGAAGAATATATAGAGAACAATATAGACTTAGATAAAGAAAGAGTTTTAGTGATAGCATCTGAAGGATGGCATCCCGGTGTTATAGGCATTGTTAGTTCTAGGATAACTGAGAAGTATCACAGACCTTCAGTAGTTATAACTATTGAAGATGGCAAAGGTAAAGGTTCAGCAAGAAGTATATCAACCTTTAATATATATGATGCATTGTGTGGATGTAAAGAATTATTTATTAATTTTGGAGGACATAAACAAGCAGCGGGATTGACACTAGAGCGTGAAAAGATAGAAGACTTTAGAGCTAAAATTAATGAAATAGCAAATGAATTATTAGATGAAGAGGATTTGATACCTGAAATAGTGACTGATAGTATAGTGAATGTCGAGCATTTATCTGTGCAAACAATAAAAGAGCTAGAAATATTAGAGCCATTTGGCATAGACAATCCTAAACCTCAATTTTTACTAAAAGAAGCTAAAGTAAAAAATATAAGAAAAGTTGGAAATGATAATAAGCATTTAAAACTAAAAATAGAGGTTGATGGAGTAGAAATAGATTGTATAGGTTTTAATATGGGACACTATTATGATGAAATTGATGTAAATGACTCTATAGATATAGTTGGAGCATTAGAAATTAATGATTATTTCAATGAAAATAATGTACAAATAGCTATTAATTCAATAGTAGAGCTTGATAATGACAATGTCAATTTTATTGATAAATATTACTGTTCTCTAAAAAGAATATTATACAATGAATGTGATAACGAGATAAATGTTGACAATATATCTACATTTTTATCTAATAAGACGACTTCTAAGGATATTGTTAAGCAACTAGAAAATGATTATAAAACTTTAATAATAGTAAATAATCATTTAAATGTATTAAAGTTACTTAAGATATTGCAAACTACAGGTCGAGAATTAATAAAAAAGACATCTGTTTCCTTTAATTTAGACAATACAGATAAAACAAATAATATAGTCATAAATCCAATCTTAAATGAGATTAACTTAGATAAATATGAAAGAATTATATTTTATGATTTAGGATTTACATCTTCTTATTATAGATATATTGAAGAAAATAACAATGACGGTATGATTTACTTGTTTGATAATACAGATTTAGAGTATAATATAGAAGCTTTAGAAAAAATCATACCATCAGTCGATATTTTAAGAATTATATATAAAACAATTATTAATGCAAAACAAAAAGTATTCAAGATAGAAATTGATAAATACATTGAGTTTGTAAAGGATAAATATAGTATAAGTATAAATAAGTTTATATTAAGATTTTCACTAGATATATTAAAAGAAAGTAACTTAATTGATTATAAGCTAAAGTCAGGCTTTTATTACATAAAATTAAATGAAAAGCCTAATGAGAAAATAGATATTAATAATGTTTATGTTTACAAGTCTATTAACGAAATAAAAAAATTAATGGTTACAATAAAGGACCAATATGCAAACTTATAGAATTAAAGGAGGATTATTATGGACTTAAAAAGCAAAATTAGAGTAATTGAAGGTTTCCCAAAAGAAGGAATTAGTTTTAAAGATATTACAACAGTACTTCAAGATAAAGATGCATTTCGTGAGTGTATATATCAGCTAGCAGAGGCCTTTAGAAATGAAGAAGTAGATATGGTAGTAGGTCCAGAAGCAAGAGGATTTTTAATCGGAGCCCCACTTGCTTATGAGCTAGGTGTTGGATTTGTGCCTGTAAGAAAACCAGGGAAGCTACCTGCAGAGACTATTAGCTTTGAGTATGAATTAGAGTATGGAACTGATACATTAGAAATACATAAAGATGCAATTAAACCAGGGCAAAAGGTATTAGTTATAGATGACTTGTTAGCTACTGGAGGAACAGTACATTCTACTGTAAAAATGATAGAAGAATTAGGTGGAGAAGTAGTAGGAATAGGCTTTTTTATCGAATTAGAATTCTTAAATGGTAGAAAACTACTTGAGGATTATAATGTTAAGTCATTAGTTAAATACTAATTAAGTATCAATGGTTGGTTGAAAAACCAACCATTATGCTTATTAAGTGTTTTTTATTAAATTGGATTGTGATATACTATAATTATATATTTTTAGACACAATTTTTAAGTGTGAGCAGGTGATAAAATTGTTAGAGAACCTTATAACAAGAATTGAACAATATAATCCTAGTGGAAATTTACAGATGATTATTAAAGCATATAATTTTGCTGAAAGAGCACATGAAGGTCAGGTTAGAAATTCAGGAGAGAGGTTTTTCGTACATCCTTATAATGTTGCTATGATTCTAGCTGATTTAAACATGGATATAGCAACTATTGCAGCAGGATTACTTCATGATGTATTAGAAGATACAGAGTTGACATTTGAAAAGCTTTTGGAAGAATTTGGTTTAGAAATCGCAAACATGGTAGAAGGAGTAACAAAATTAAAGAAACTTAAATATAGATCTAAACAAGAAAGACAAGCAGAAAATTTAAGAAAAATGGTCATAGCAATGTCCAAAGATATCAGAGTTATAATTATAAAACTAGCAGATAGACTTCATAATATTAGAACCCTTGAGTATATGTCCGAATCTAAAAAGAAAGAAAAGGCGTTAGAAACTTTAGAGATTTATGCACCAATTGCTCACAGATTAGGTATATCTGCGATAAAATGGGAGTTAGAAGATTTGTCATTACGTTATATAGACCCTGAAGGGTATTATGAATTAGTAGAAAAAGTTAATAAAAAAAGAAAAGAAAGAGAAGCTTATATTCAGTTTGTTATTAATAAATTGAAAAATAGACTTAATGAAACTGATATAGAAAATGAAATTAGTGGACGACCAAAAAGCTTCTATAGTATATACAGAAAAATGGTATACCAAAATAAGATATTTGAACAAATATACGATTTAACTGCTATTAGGGTAATTGTTGATACAGTCAAGGATTGCTATGGGGTTTTAGGGATAGTTCATACTATGTGGAAACCAATACCAGGAAGATTTAAGGATTATATAGCTATGCCTAAACCTAATATGTATCAATCGCTACATACAACTGTTATAGGACCTAATGGTGATCCTGTAGAAATTCAAATCAGAACATGGGAGATGCATAGAACAGCTGAATATGGTATAGCAGCCCATTGGAAATATAAAGAGGGAATAAATAAAAGTGATGAGTTTGAGAACAAATTAGCTTGGCTTAGACAAATGTTAGAATGGCAAAAAGAATTAAAAGACCCAAAAGAATTTATGGAGTCTTTAAAAATTGATTTATTTACCGATGAAGTTTTTGTGTTTACACCTAAAGGAGATGTTATCAATTTACCTGCCGGTTCAACACCAATAGATTTTGCATACAGAGTTCATACTGCAGTAGGGAATAATTGTGTTGGTGCAAAAGTAGACGGTAGATTAGTACCTTTAGACTATAAACTGAAAACGGGAAATATAGTAGAAATATTAACGTCATCAAACAGTAATGGTCCAAGTAGAGATTGGCTAAAAATTGTGAAAAGCAGTCAAGCTAAGAGCAAAATAAAACAGTGGTTTAAAAAAGAAGAGAGAGACCAAAACATAAATAGAGGTAAAGAGTTAATAGAAAAAGAAGTAAAGAGACAAGGGTTTAAGTTAACTGAATTACTGAAAGATGAATGGTTAAAAATAATAACTGAGAAATTAAACTATAATTCGATTGATGACTTATATGCTTCAGTAGGGTATGGTAGTGTAACATTATCTCAAGTTATAGTAAAGTTAAAGGAACTTTATAAAGAAAGTCATAAAGAAGAAAAGGAAGAAGAAGTTAATGTCAATCAAATTCAATATAAAAATAAAAGAGATTATAAAGTTAATCAAGGCGTTAATATAAAAGGGATTGACAATATAAAAGTAAGGTTTGCTAAATGCTGCAATCCAGTACCTGGAGATGAAATTATAGGGTATATAACAAGGGGAAGAGGAGTATCGGTACACCGTAAAGATTGTCCGAACTTAAATGATTTGGGAAGTAAAGGAAGATTTATTGAAGTAGAGTGGAATACAGATAAGAAAAGTTCATATCTGGCTGAAATTGAAATAAAGGCTAGCGATAGACCCAAATTACTATCAGAAATAACACATGTTTTAACCGAATCTAAGCTTATTGTAACGTCTTTAAATGCTAGAACAAACAAAGAAAAAATAGCATTAATTAGTATAGCGTTAGAAATCAAAGATATAGAACAATTAACTAATCTTATGAAAAAAATGAGAAAAATAGAGGGTGTAATAGATGTATACAGAGTATTAACTTAGAAGGGGTGATTTGTATGCGTTCTGTTGTTCAAAGAGTTTCAAAGGCTAAAGTTACAGTTAATGGAGAAATAGTTGGAGAAATAAAAAAAGGACTATTAGTTTTACTTGGAGTTGGAAAAGACGATAATGATAAGGATATTGATTATTTAGTAAAAAAAATTATCAATCTAAGAATTTTTGAAGATGAAAATGACAAGCTTAATTTATCAGTAGCAGATATAGAAGGTGAGCTTCTAATAGTATCTCAATTTACTCTTTATGGAGATGTAAGAAAAGGTAGAAGACCGAATTTTATGGAATCTGCTCCTCCTGAAATAGCTGAAAAATTATATTTAAATTTTGTAGATAAGTGTAAGGAGTATGGACTAAAAGTTGAAACTGGTGCTTTTGGTGAGCATATGGATGTTGAGTTAGTTAACGATGGTCCAGTAACTATATTACTTGACAGCAAAAAAGTATTTTAAGGAGGGCTTCATGTGATAATTGAACGATTACCACTAGGCGTATATGCAGCTAATTGCTATATTATAGGATGTGAAAGCACAAGAGAAGGTATAATAGTAGACCCAGGTGGAGACGCAGAAAATATAGTTAAAACGTTAGAAGAGTTTAAAATAAAACCTAAATATATAATTTTGACTCATGGACATGGTGACCATATAGGTGGATTACCTAAACTAAAAAAAGAACTAAGTATACCTGTTTTAATACATAAAGAAGACGAAGAAATGCTAAAGGATGCAGATAAAAATTTGTCTAGCATGATGAGTATAGAAAATATTGAAATTGTACCAGATAAGACTTTAAAGGATGGAGATATAATAAATATTGGAGAACATAAGGCTCAAATCATACATACTCCAGGACATACGAAGGGAAGTATATGTATTAAACTAGATGATATTATATTAAGTGGAGATACACTATTTGCAGGTTCTATAGGAAGAACAGACTTTCCAGGTGGTTCATTCGAAGAGATAATAAGTTCAATAAAAAATAAAATTTTAGTTTATGATGATAAAGTAAAAATATTACCTGGTCATGGGCCAGCAACTACTGTTGAATATGAGAAAAATAATAATCCGTTTATATAAAATGAGACGAAAGAATACTCCTAAAGATATGTGGAAAAATAAATGTAAACTATCTTTGGGAGGGGTTTTAATGAATAAAATTTATGAATTTATAGGAAAAAGAAAAAGTAGGGAACTTAGGGACGTTGATTTTCACGATTTTATGGAGCTAAAAGAAAGAGGTTTAAAAAAATCTGAAATAGCGAAGGAACTTGGAGTATCTGAGAGAGAAGTCAGAAAACTTATTGAAGACATAGAAACAAATCGATAAGGAGAAATAGATATGATAAATGTTTACTTAAAAGGGCATGATTATAAATATGAGGTACAAAATATTATAAAAGTATTTTACTTTAATGAGAAAATTGAATTCATTAAAAAAGAGGCTTTGGTAAATGACCAAAGCCTTCTTATAGAGAATATACTTTATCAAGAGAACGATGATTATTTTATTGAAACTATAGTTTATAAGAATAATGAGTGTATTAGTAAAAGTGAAATCAAGAAAGTATCTGATATAGATATAAAAGAAGATAATCTAAATAAAAAAATAAAGCTTGGAATTAAGCAAAGTTTATATGAGGCTTTATCTCAGATAACAAGCGTAAATGCACCATGGGGTATTTTAACAGGCATAAGACCAACCAAGATAGTACATGACCTTTTAGATAAGAGTTGCAAAATCGAGGAGATAAAAGATGTACTAACTAAACAATATAAAGTTTCTTTAGAAAAGTCTAAATTAATAATTGATATAGCATCAAATGAAAGAAAATTTTTATATCCTTTAGATGAAGATAAATTTAGTTTATATATAAGTATACCATTCTGCCCAACAAGATGTTTATATTGCTCATTTCCATCACATAGTCTTGAAAAATGGGGACATCTAGTAGATGAATACACAGAGAATCTATTAATGGAAATAAAACAAACAGCAGAGTTGTTAGCAGATAAAAAGATTCAAACTGTTTATATAGGTGGAGGAACACCTACATCTATTCCTAAAGAGAACTTGGATAAGATAATTAAAGAAGTATATAGTTGCTTTGGTACTGATATAAAAGAATTTACCGTAGAAGCAGGACGTCCAGACACAATAGACAAAGATAAGCTAGTTATGCTGAAAAATAATGAAATAGACAGGATTAGTATAAACCCTCAAACCATGTGTACTGATACATTATCACTGATAGGTAGACATCATAGCCCTCAAGAAATTATAGAGGCGTTTAGACTTGCTAAAGAAGTAGGCTTTCATACAATAAATATGGACTTGATAGTGGGTTTACCTAACGAAGATATAAACAATTTTAAACATACAATGGAAGAAGTTTTAAGACTCAATCCTGAAAACTTAACTGTTCATACAATGGCAATTAAAAGGGCTTCTAAATTAAGGAGTAAGTTAGTTAAATATAGTTTAACTGCTCAAAATAAGATTGAAGAAATGTTAGAGTTAACAAAAAAATATGCTGAGAAAATGGACATGTATCCATATTATCTTTACAGACAAAAACAAATACTAGGTAACTTTGAGAATGTAGGTTATACTAAAAAAAATAAAGAATGTATTTATAATATACTTATAATGGAAGAAAGACAAACAATAATAGCAGTTGGTGCTGGAGGAATATCAAAAATATATTATCCTAGTGAAAACAGATTAGAGAGGGTACCAAATGTTAAAAATGTTGTAGAGTACAATAAAAGAGTAAAGGAAATGATAGAAAGGAAGAAAAAATTTCTAAAACCTGTTGACAGGGTATAGATGTTAAATTATAATGTAAAAAAGTAATCGAATATTTAATACTATGATGAGGAAGAGTAGTTAAATCCCTTAGCTATAGAGAGCCGGTGATGGTGGAAATCCGGTGCTAACATTTAACGAAGACACCTCGGAGTAGGTAGATGAACTAGAAAGTCTACTCGTTAGTCAGCGTTAATGACACCTAAGTGGGATTTTTATATCCAAATAGGGTGGCACCGCGGGAATATTGCCTCTCGTCCCTGTCAATAGTATAAATATTGACAGAGATGAGAGGTTTTTAATTTATAGAAAGGAGTGAGTATATGTTAACAAAAGCACCAAGAGGGACTAAAGACGTAGTACCATCAGATTCGTATAAATGGCAGCATGTAGAAGAATTATTTAGAGAAGTCTGTGAAAAATTTGGATATAAAGAAATAAGGACTCCAGGATTTGAGCACACAGAATTATTTGAAAGAGGAGTAGGAGAAACTACAGATGTAGTGCAAAAAGAAATGTATACATTTGAAGACAGAGGTGGAAGAAGCATTACATTAAAGGCTGAAGGGACTGCACCTGCAGCTAGATTGTTTATAGAAAATAAGTTATATGCTGAAGCACAACCAACAAAGATTTTTTATATAACTCCAGTGTATAGATATGAAAGACCTCAAAAAGGAAGACTTAGAGAACATCATCAATTTGGTATAGAAGTATACGGTAGTGAAAGTCCAGCAATAGATGCAGAAGTTATAAGTATAGTTTCTACTATTTATAATAAATTAGGTGTTAAGGATATAGAACTTCATATAAACAGTATTGGATGTCCACAATGTAGAAAAGAGTATAATAAAATATTAAAAGAATATTTAAGCGATAAATTAGATAAGTTATGTAAAACATGTAATAGTAGATATGAAAAGAATCCAATGAGAATTCTTGATTGTAAAAATGAAAGTTGCCAAGCAGAATTAGAAGATGCTCCATTAATGGTTGATTATTTATGTGATGATTGTAAAGTACATTTTGAAAGTGTAAAAGAATATCTAAATGAACTTGGTATTGACTTTGTCGTTGACCCTAAAATTGTTAGAGGACTAGATTATTATACTAAGACAGCATTTGAGTTTATATCTAAAGAAATAGGAGCAAAGTCAACAGTTTGTGGTGGTGGAAGATACGACGGTTTAATTGAAGAAATAGGTGGACCTAAAACACCAGCTGTAGGATTTGGAATGGGAATAGAAAGATTATTGTTAACCCTAGAAAATAATGGTATAGAAATAGAAGAACCGACAGGTCCGGATGTATTTGTTGTGACAATAGGAGAAAGAGCAGAGAAAGAAGCGTTTAAACTACTATATAAACTAAGAAATAATAATATTTCAGCTGATAAGGATTATTTAGATAGAAGTATTAAAGCTCAGTTTAAGTATTCTAACAAAATAAATGCTACTTATACAATTGTTATAGGTGACGATGAAATAGAAAAAGATGTTGTAACTTTAAAAAATATGAAGACGGGAGAACAAGAGGAAATTAAATTAAGCAATATAGTAGAAATATTGAAAAATAAACTGGGGAGGTAGTAAAAATGGCAGAATCAATGGGAAATTTAAGACGCACTCATATGTGCGGAACTCTTAGAATTGAAAATGAAAATGAAGAAGTAATACTTATGGGATGGGTACAAAAAAGAAGAAATTTAGGTGGTCTTATATTTACCGATTTAAGAGATACTTCAGGAATTGTACAAATTGTATTTGATAAAGATGTTTCTGAAGATGCATTTAACAAAGCAGATAGTATTAGAAGTGAATATGTAATAGCAGTAAGAGGAAAAGTTCAAAAAAGACAGTCAGTAAATGAAGAACTTCCAACAGGTGAGATAGAAGTATTTGCTGAAGAACTAAAAATATTAGATGAAGCAGAAACTCCTCCTATTTATATAAAAGACGATGATGACGTATCAGAAGCAATGAGATTAAAATATAGATACTTAGATTTAAGAAAACCTAGAATGCAAGAAAACTTAAAAATTAGACACAAAACAGCAAAAGTAGTTAGAGATTTCTTAGATAGTAATAATTTTGTTGAGATAGAAACACCTATGCTGTCAAAACCAACTCCAGAAGGAGCTAGGGACTATTTAGTACCGAGTAGAGTTAATCCAGGAAAATTCTATGCATTACCACAGTCACCACAGATAATGAAACAATTATTAATGGTATCAGGAATGGATAGATACTATCAAATAGTTAAGTGTTTTAGAGATGAAGATTTAAGAGCTAATAGACAGCCAGAATTTACTCAAATAGATATAGAAATGTCATTTGTTGATATTGAGGATGTTATAAGCATTAACGAAAAGCTTATATATAATATATTCAAAGAAGTAAAAGGAATAGAGATAGAATTGCCTATTCAAAGAATGACATATAAAGAAGCAATGGAAAGATTCGGTTCAGATAAACCAGATTTAAGATTTGGATTTGAGCTTAGAAATATAAGTGATATAGTAAAAGATTCAGAGTTTAAAGTATTTAGTGGTACTATCGAAAATGGAGGAGAAGTTAGAGGAATTAATGTAGATGGGTATGCTGATGATATTTCTAAAAAGGATATTAAGAAATTAGAAAAGTTTGTTAAGACATATGGAGCTAAGGGTTTAGCTTGGATTAAAGTAACAGAAGAAGGGATTACATCACCTATTGCGAAGTTTTTAAAGGAAGAAGAACTAGATGCTATTATTGAAAGAATGGAAGGTAAACCAGGTGATTTATTATTAATTGTTGCTGACAAACCTTCTGTAGTATTTGATTCTCTTGGAGCATTAAGAATTGAAGTTGCTAAGCGTTTAGATGTAATAAATAAAGATGAGTTTAAATTGGTTTGGATAACAGAGTTCCCATTATTTGAATATGATGAAGAAGAAGGTAGATATGTTGCTAAGCACCATCCGTTCACTCATCCAATGGATGAAGATATAGATTTATTGGAAACTGAACCAGAAAAGGTAAGAGCCAAGGCTTACGATATAGTTATAAACGGTGATGAGATTGGCGGAGGAAGTATAAGGATTAATAACTCTGAATTACAAGAAAAAATGTTTAAAGCATTAGGTTTTACAATGGAAGAAGCATGGGATAAATTTGGATTTTTACTTGAAGCATTTAAATATGGTACTCCACCACATGGTGGTATAGCTTATGGTTTTGACAGACTGATTATGCTTCTAACAGATAGTGATAATATAAGAGACGTTATTGCGTTCCCTAAAACACAAAGTGCAACTTGTCTATTAACTGATGCGCCAACTAATGTATTTGAAAAGCAACTAGAAGAGCTACACATTCAACTTGAAAGTGAAGATAAAGAGTAGGGCTAAGATTTAATCTTAGCCTTTGCTTTTTCCAAAACTTAGCAAAACCTTATATTGATTATGTGTTAAATATATGCTATCATTTACTATAGGGTAGTATTACCTCCTAGGGGTAATACTAATAATAAAAATTCAGCAAGAGGTGCAGATAATGTTTAATCCATTCCATAGAACAGAAATGATAATAGGAAAATATAATTTAAAAAAGTTAAAAGAAAGTAAAGTAGCAGTTTTTGGTATAGGTGGAGTAGGCTCATATGTTGTTGAAGGGCTTGTAAGATGTGGTGTAGGTACTTTGATATTAATAGATTTTGATACAGTAGATATTACAAATATAAACAGACAATTACATGCAAGTATGAATACAGTTGGAAAAGTAAAGGTCGAAGTAATGAAGAAAAGGATACTAGATATTAATCCTGAAGCAAATGTAATTGCATATAATAAATTATACAATAGCGAAACGGCAAATGATTTACTTTCGAGTGAGTATGATTATGTAGTAGATGCTATAGATATGGTTTCGTCTAAATTAGATTTAATTGAGAAATGCAAGAAAATGGATACACCAATAATAAGTAGTATGGGAACGGGAAATAAGCTTAATCCAACCATGTTTAAGGTTGCAGATATATATGAAACTAAAGTATGTCCTTTAGCAAAGGTTATGAGAAAAGAGTTGCGAAGAAGAGGAATAAAAGAATTAAAGGTTGTATATTCAGAAGAAAAACCAATCAAACCCCAAAAACAAGACGAACAAGAGGATAGAAGAAATCAGACACCAGGTAGCATTTCTTTTGTACCTTCAGTAGCGGGTTTAATAATAGCGTCTGAAGTAATAAAGGATTTAATAAAGCAAAAAAATTAAGATATAAGGTTCATTATAAAAGAGAGGAGGAATAAAAATGGAACAAGTAGGTTTTGTAAGTAAAGTAGAAGGAAATAAGGCAACGGTAATTGTTAGAAGAGTAACATCATGTGGAGATAGTTGCTCAACATGTAGTGGAAGCTGTAGCGTACCTGGATTAACAGTTGATATAGATAATACAATAGGAGCTAAAAAAGGAGATTATGTAGAGGTAAGAACTAGAACAAAGACGATATTAAAATCAGCTTTTTTAGTATATATTATACCTTTAGTTTTAATGGTAGTTGGAATAGCATTAGGAATATATGTATTTAAAGGATTGGGATTTGATAATTATGAATCTATAGGGTTATTAACAGGACTAGTAGCATTAGGGATATCATACGTAATTTTACGAATAGTAGATAATAAAATAAAAAGAAATAATAGCATTGACTTTGAAATGGTAAGAATTTTAGACTGATGTATTGTATTTAGTATATTTTAGATAGGAGGCATACTATGGAACCAATAAAAGATACGGATTCGATATTAAAAAGATTGAGAAGAATTGAAGGGCAGGTAAAAGGAATACAGAGAATGGTAGAAGAACAGAAATATTGTGGAGATATACTAATACAAATAGCAGCAGCAAGGGCTGCACTTAATAAAGTAGGTGGATTGATATTAGAATATCATATGAAAGACTGCATAAAAGATTATATGGAGGATAAAGAAAAGGACGAAGTACTTGAAGAATTAATAGATGTAATGTTAAAATACACAAAATAAAGTAATAAAGGTCCATTTTTATTAATATAAATTACTAAAGATATAAAATTATAAAAGTAATTTGTAAGGAGGACCTTTATGAGTGAAAGGTTATCTGAAATTTCAATTGAATCAATAGAAAAACAAGTTTTCGATTCTGACAAAATAGTTATATTACTATTTTGTTCTGAAAATTGGAATCCTTGCTTTGATTTAGAGAAAACGCTAATAAATATAAAGCACACTTATAAAGCAAATGTAGATGTTTATAAGGTAGATTATAATAAAAATAAGAAATTAGCTAAGAATTTTGAAATAATTAGCTTACCAACTATGGTGTTTTTTTATAAGGGAAATGAAGTAAAAAGATTTACTGGTTCTATGGATAAAGAACTGCTTAAACTAAATATTATGATAATAATAAAAAACTGCTGTTAAGCAGTTTTTTCTATATTTTTTTTTATTTTAAAATTTCTTTTAATCATTCTACTAATAGATGAAGAAACTAAAATACCACTTGCAATTGATGCAGCTACAAATAAAGTTTCACTACCTATATTAGCAGCATCAATAAATCTACTTTCTGTAATTGCAGACATTGTGTAGTACATTCCTGCACCTGGGACTAATGGTACAATGCCTGGAATTATAAACACTGTTGCTGGTTTTTTGAAAAATCGTGCAAATAATTCACCTAGAATTCCTACAGTTATAGCTCCCCAAAATGCTCCTGCAACAGGAGATGATAAATTAGTTTTAGTTATCAAAAAAACAACCCAACCTAAAGCTCCAGCTAATCCAGATTTAATAACTGAATCTTTTGGTATATGAAAAATTATAGAAAATCCTATTGCTGATAAGAATGCGTAGATTAACTGATTTAATATATACATTATTACATCCTCCTAAAAAATTAATTGAAACTTTAAAGTTACTCCAACTCCAAATGCTATTGCTAAAGCTATAATTATAGCTTCAAGAGACCTAGATAGACCTGATAGAAAGTCACCTGAAATTGAATCTCTAATTGCGTTTGTTATTGCTACACCTGGAACTAAAGGCATAATTGAACCTATAATTATCTTATCAATACTAAAACTTAAAGAAGTCATAGAAAAAATTATAGCTAAAATGGTTGCTGCTATAGAACCAATAACATTACTTAAAAAGAAAGTTACATTTCTTTTTCCAAGATGCGCTGATATTAAAACTACTATAGAACTAATGAAAAAAGTAGCTATAAAATCAAGCATAGACCCACCGAACATTAAGCAAAAGAAAGCTCCCGCTATACCTCCAAAAAATAATTTTAAAATGCTTTTATAATCTCCTGCATTATCAATTTCTTCTAATAGATTTAAAGCTTCATTCATAGAAATTTTTCCTTCAACAAATTTTCTAGAAAAGTCATTGACTAAAGCAATTTTATTTAAGTCTATTTTTATACTTTTTATTCTTTTAATATAAGTTAAAACTTCATTTTGGTATTCTACTGAAAGAAATATGCCTGTAGGTGTTACGAAAGATTCTG
>NZ_ARZA01000129.1 GCF_000387765.1 Caldisalinibacter kiritimatiensis | reverse complement strand
ATAATAATTATTATTAACTGTTGTAATGAAATTTTGTATTTTGGCCTTATCACTTATTTTCAATTTCTTCTTTATATAGTTATAATTTTCGATAAATTTTATATCATTAAAGTTAATCCGATTAATATTTGTTTCTATATTTTTGTCGTTACAACCATTCAAAATAAATATTAGTAATAATAGTATAATTAGTTTAATTCTTTTTAATCGCAATTTTTTACCTCCCTCTATAATTTAAATTTTTCTTTAAAATACTCTTGTTTTCTTAGAATTACTACTGTATCCAAAAGAAGTTTTATGGATAAATATCTTATAAATACAATTTTATGGATTATAGGTGTGCACTTTAATAAGGATACATGTATTTTCCTTATGACCGTCTTTAGAGCTCCACAAATCTCATGGTGATTACCCTCCCATATCTCACAGGATCTACGTCCCTAAATTCCTTCGTTCTATCTATCCATGAGCTGGTTCATAGAAAAGCCACTTACTGTTAGTGCTTACACCTACAGCAGGTACGTATTTGTATATAGAATATAATGCTAACATAACAACTAACATTAGAAAAAGTTTTAATGTACTTTCTGCCATATAGCTAAATGATAATTTGCCAGCTATTAAGAATAAAATAGTACTTAAAGATAAACACTTGTTTTTAATTTTCTTTGGAATTTTAGGTCCATTGTTATAAACGTATATTACATGTTGTTTATTTTCATGTTTTATTTCTACTCCAACTTTTCTATTATCATTAATTTGTAAAACAGCCTCAAAAGCATTATCTATTAAATTGCCTAAAATACTACATAAGTCCCAGGATTTTACTTGAAGATTAGTAATATCACACTTTATTGCAAAGTCAAATCCAATGTTTTTATCTTCGGCTATTTTCATTTTGCTGTTAAGCAAAGCTGTAAGCGCTGGATTTCCTGTATAAACAATATGGTTTATATGTTGATATTTACCTGAAATTCCTTCTATATATTCTTTAGCACTTGCTACTTCATCAAGGTAAAGCATAGCTTGCAATGTCTGAATATGTCTAATATACTCATGACTTCTTGTTTGTAATATCTTTATTAATTCTTCTACTTGACTAAAATGTGATTTAAGCAAATTTATTTCTACTTTCTTCTTTATCTCTTCGCCTACTTTTTTTATAGACAAAAGTACAAAACCAGTCATAACCAAAATGAACATATTACCAATAGGTAAAACTTTTTTTATATAATGTAAATCATTAGAAGTGTAAATATATTGGTTAAAAAACACAATAAATATGGCTTGTACAAGTAATGTGAGAACTATTATGATGTTTTTATCTCTATTCAAACATATCAATCCTCACTATACATTTTTAAATCTAGAACATAAACTTTCCTATATTTTAAGTAAAAATATAGAAACATCATCATTAAACCACTAGGTAGAAAATAAAATATCCCTAATATAGGGTTTGAAACTATATCGCTAAATGTCTTTTTAGTTAAACTTAATAGGATTGTAGATATTGTGCTTTGCAGAACTCCTGATATTAAAGATCCAATTAATGTAGCCATTAAAGCATGAATAAATTTAATTCTTGTTAATATCCATATCAAAAATGTTAATAATATTATAGTAATTAAAGTATGTAAACCAAAAACTATATCTGTCTTTCTAATATAATATGAACTAATTCCTACTATAATTGATGTAATTAGAGAATGTTTTGTTGATATATTTGTATTACAAAGTTTGAATCCTAATTTAAGTACAAGAAAAGCTTCCGGTATGCTTACTATCAAAATTAGTAACCATGGTATAGGGTATATCAATCAACCTCCTCCTTACTTCCTTGGCTTTATCAACTATTCCTGTCATTAGTCATTATATATAAGTAAACCTAGATAAAGTATTTAGCTCTTTAATACATATTATAAAGGTATGCAAAGAAAAATTTTGTAATATTTTGTCAGGTAGATGTAAATTTATTTACTAATTACAAGTTGATAAGTTCATTACTTGATAAAACAATTTTAAAAAATTTTATTGGACAAAAAGTATATTAAATTTCTTCAATATTTTTCTTTCCTAAAACGTGAATAAATCCAGAATAATATATATTTAATAGTTTTCAATTATAAATTATTTAATATAAAATTATAAGTCTTTAATGATAATTAGTTTTTACATTTTATAAGAATAAAAAAAGAAAGCTACTAAACTTAATAGCCCTCTTCTTGATTTCATTCTATTATTATATTTAACAGATGAATATAAAATTGCTTAGGTGCATGAAATATCTAATGCTTATATTAAATTCTAGTTAATTTATTATTAAATATAAAATCGTATACAAAAGTAAAAAGATACAATCTCTTAAGACAAATAAGTTAAAATAGGTCTTATATTATTATATTAGAGAATATTTTACCAGTTCTCTTTTAAATATACCGGTATTTATCATATTTCTTTAATTTTTTAACTATAGAATTAATCTATGTTTACTAATTAGTTT
>NZ_ARZA01000128.1 GCF_000387765.1 Caldisalinibacter kiritimatiensis | reverse complement strand
ATGCCTTCGGGCATCTTTAATATTTTTTTGATAGTTTTGCCTACTTAAATTTTACTCTAAAACTAAAAACTTTTTTTACATTAAATGTATACTTTCAATTTAAAACCCTTGTAATTCCTTCTTTAAAAGCTCTTAACTCCTTTAATTGTTGTTCTAAGAACTTTTGTCCATCTTTTGTAATCCTATAATATTTTCTAGGAAAATTTATCTTAGACCAATAGCTCTCTATTAATTTCTTGTTTTCCATATCATAAAGTATAGGATATAATGTTTCTTCCTTCATTTTAAAATAACCCTTTGACTTCTCATTTATTGTTTTATTTAATTCATATCCGTACATATCATTTACATTCAAGAGTTTTAGTATAATTACTTTTAACACCATTTCCTGTAATTGCTTACTTAAATTGCTCAATTATAAATTAGCCCCTTTCTTCTAATTTTATATACAAAAAAACTATACCTTACTATTTATTTATGTTTATATAGTAAAAAAATGCAAAGATAAAGCGAAGACTCTTTTTAGAATCTTCGCTTTAATTTCTTTCATATTATTTAGTAATAACTGTTCCACTTTCACCTTTTAATGCTTTCCTTGCTTTGTCTAATGAAGCTATAATAGCTTTTCTTCCTTCTTTTGATTCAGCAAATCTTATAGCTGCTTTTACTTTAGGAAGCATACTTCCAGGTGCAAAATGACCTTCTTCTATATATTGTTTAGCCTCTTCAACTGTCATTTTGTCAATATCCTTCTGATTTGGCTTTCCAAAATTTAATGATACCTTCTCAACTGCAGTTAATATCAATAAAGTATCAGCATCTAAATCTTCTGCTAATCTTTCAGAGGCTAAATCTTTATCTATTACTGCAGCAACTCCTTCTAATTCTCCATTTTCATTTTCAACTACTGGAACTCCCCCTCCACCTACTGTTATAACTACAAATCCAGCATCAACTAGGTTCTTAACTGCTTCAAGTTCTACTATTCTTTTAGGGTCAGGAGAAGGCACTACTCTTCTGTAGCCACGTCCTGAATCTTCTACAATATCGTATCCTTTTTCTTCTTTGATCCTATCTGCCTCTTCCTTTGTATAAAAAGGACCTATTGGTTTTGTAGGATTATCAAATGCAGAATCATTTTTGTCCACTACTACTTGAGTTACTAAAGTAACTACTGATTTATTATTTCCCTTTGCCTTTAATTCTTCTCCTAATGCTTGCTGAATATGATATCCTATCATACCTTGACTCATAGCTCCACAAACATCAAAAGGCATTGCAGGTGTAATATTATCAGCAGCTTCATTTTGTAATACTATACGTCCTACCTGTGGCCCATTTCCATGTGCTATTATAATTTTGTACCCATCTTCTATAAGATTACTAATATATTTTGAAGTCTTTTTTACCACTTTTAATTGAGATTCAGCAGTTGCAGGCTGCCCTGCCTCTTGTAATGCATTACCTCCTAATGCTACTACAATCTTTTCCATTCTCCACTCCTCCTATGTCAATCATAATATAATTACTTACCTAAAGTAGCAACCATAACAGCTTTAATAGTGTGCATTCTATTTTCTGCTTCATCAAATACTACTGAATATTTGCTTTCAAATACTTCATCTGTAACTTCCATTTCTGCTATACCGTGTTTTTGATAAATTTCTTCACCAACTATAGTATCTCTATTGTGGAAAGATGGTAAGCAATGCATAAATATTACTTCATCATCTGCTTTTTTAATCATATCCATATTTACTTGATATGGACTTAACAATCTTATTCTTTCTTCAAATTGCTCTTCTTCTCCCATTGATACCCAAACATCAGTATAGATTACATCAACTCTACCTACACCTTCGTCTACTGAATCAGTTAATGTAATTTTTGCTTTTGTTTCTTTAGCTATTTCATTAGCTTCTTGTACTAATTCCTCTTCTGGGAATAACTCTTTAGGTGATACAATTCTAAAGTCCATACCCATTTTAGCTGCACCTATCATTAATGAATTAGCCATGTTATTTCTACCATCACCTACATAAGCAAACTTAATTCCTTTTAAGTATCCTTTATGCTCTTTTATTGTTAATAAATCAGCTAATATTTGTGTTGGATGAAACTTATCAGTTAAACCATTCCATACTGGAACACCTGAATACTTTGCAAGTTCCTCTACTGTTTCATGCTTAAATCCTCTAAATTGAATACCATCAAACATTCTTCCTAATACTCTAGCTGTATCTGCAACTGTTTCTTTTTTACCTAACTGTATATCACCTTTACCTAAATATTCAGGATGTGCCCCTTCATCTACTGCTGCAGTTACAAATGCACATCTAGTTCTTGTTGATGGCTTTTCAAATATTAAAGCTATATTTTTTCCCTCTAAATTTTTGGGTCTTATTCCAGCATATTTTAAGCTTTTTAACTCTGCTGCTAAATCAATAAGATATTCAATCTCCTTTGGTGTAAAATCTTTTAATGTTAATAAACTTCTTCCCTTTAAGTTAAATGCCATTGTTATTCCTCCTTTTATATTTTGTTTAATTATTTTTAATATCTTCCCTAATTAAAGGCATACTCATACATCTAGGACCTCCACGTCCTCTAGATAACTCTGAACTTGGCATCACATGTATCTTGATACCGTTTTCTTCAAGGATTTTATTGGTAACATAATTTCTTGAATACACTATTACTTCTCCAGGTGCAATCGCTAGAGTATTTGAACCATCATTCCACTGTTCTCTAGCGGCATCAATATTATTTCCATTAGCACATCTAATTAATGTTACTTTTTCAAGTCCTAAATATTTTTTTAAGATATCCTCTAAAGATGCTTCTTCTTTAACTATCTTTAATTCATCCTCTTTTTCTTTACTTTTAGTTATAGAATACACAGTTAAAGGTCCTTCTATTTGTGGATGAATTGTAAATTTATCATAGTCAACCATAGTAAACACTGTATCTAAGTGCATAAACGCTCTTTTTTTAGGAATATCAAATGCTAAAATTTGCTCAAACGTTTGTCCACTATTTAATATGTTTTTAGCAAACTTTTCTATTGATGCTGCTTCTGTTCTTTCTGAAATTCCAATAGCAATCGTTTTTTTATTTAAAATTAATTCATCTCCACCTTCAAGTGAAGTTTTTTCGTCTCTGTTAAACCATATTGGTATATATTCACCTTTAAATCTAGGATGATTCTCAAATATGTACTTGGCAAATATAGTTTCCCTATTCCTAGTTTCAGTTTTCATGTGATTTAAAGTAATCCCTGTTCCTATAGTTGCAAATGGATCCCTTGTAAAATATAAGTTTGGCATCGGGTCTACTAAAAAAGGATAATTATCGTCAACCATATCAGTTAATGTCTTTGGTTTATATCTTGGTAATTCTGTTTTTCTTACTCCTTGCATAACCTTGTCTATTAATTGTCTGCTATTAAATTGTTTAAAATATTCCTTTAAACTTCTCCTTTTACCTTCTCCTAACACGTTAGCTTCATTTAAAAATTCTTCTACAAACCTTTCCCTTACTGATTCATCTTCTATAGCTTCAGCAGCAAGTTCTTCTAAATATACTACTTCTACTCCATTTTCTTTAAGAATTTTGGCAAACTTATCATGCTCTTCTTGAGCTATTTTTAAATAAGGTATATCGTCAAATAATAGTCTATCCAAATAATCTGGCATTAAATTTTCTAGCTCTTTTCCTGGCCTATGTAACAATACAGTTTTTAGTTTGCCTATTTCCGATGAAACATTTAACGCCCTATGACTATTGTCCAAATCACTCCCCCCTTTTGTGTAATTGCCCAATGTTTTTTTGTGATATTTTTAAATTTTCTTTCAATTCTGATTATATTTGTGATTCGATATATTTGTCAAGCTATTTTCTTTTTTATATATACATTTTGTGTATAATTATTTATTCTGTTGTAAATCCTTCATTATATAATTACCAATATATTGGGTTTTAATAAAATGCTACAAAAAAATCATTTTATATTCCTTATATTTATTCAAATAACAAAATAAATAAACTTTATTAAAAATTTGAAATTATATTTCTAATTTAAAAGACCTGAGTAGTACTCAGGTCGATAGTGAAATTACAATTATTATATGTAATAAGTTTTCATTTCCTCGCTAAGTTCTAATATTCCATCATAAGTTTCTTTAGCTTCATTCATTATCTTATCTAATCTATACTCAGGCCAAAAATGTGTTAAAACTAGTCTCTTTACATTTGCTTTTTCTGCAACATCTCCCGCTTCTTTAGGTGATAGATGTGGTGAATCTTCTGTCTTGTCTTTTTCTAAAATTCCTGCTTCACATAAGAAAAAATCAGCATCTTTTACAAATTCAATTAACTCATCGTGATATGAAGTATCTCCTGAATATACAAATGACTTATTACCATCATTTATTTTTATACCATAAGCTTCTACAGGATGTTTCATTCTTTTAAATTCTATATCTAGGTTTTTAATTCTTATCTTGCTTTCATCTTCAATTGGTTCGATTTTAAATGCCTCATTATAATTTAGCTTATTTATTATGTTTTGGTCATCGGTTGCTGTATAAAGCGGTATTGACAAATCTAAGTTTTTTCTCACTTTATTAATTCCAATAGCATATTTCAACACCATAATATCACTTATATGGTCACTATGAAGATGAGATAAAATTATAGCATCAATATCATATATATTACATATTTTTTGTAATCTTGCTAATATTCCATTACCACAATCAAGTAGTATTTTTGTATTACTACTTTCTACTAAATATCCGGAACAAGCTCCTCCTGCTTTAGGATATGGACCATTATTACCTAAGACTGTTAACTTCATATTCTACCTCCTTAACATTATCTTTCCCAAGACTAAGAAAAACTTTCTTATTTAATAAGTATAATTAAAAAGCCTCAGACTGTAAAGTCTAAGGCTTTTATTGAATATTATCTAAATATCTTGTCCTTTTAATAGCTATACTAATTGGAAAAGCAATAACTACACCTACAACAAACTGTAATATGTTAAAGGGTACACTAAATATAGGAACTATTAAGCTTCCTGTAATTAAAGATCCAGCAAAATAATACCCTATGACCATCCAAATACCTGCTGTAGCCATTCCAACTAAATTACTCAGTCCAAATACTTCTTTATCCTTGTATCTAAATAATATACTTATCATAACTACAACTAAAGGAATAATAACAATTGCTGCTAACAGAAATGACTGTACATAATCAATCAAATTACTTAAATCCTGTAAGTTTTTAATTTGCTCAAATTCATTCACTAATTTCATAGCAAGTTCTGAGTTCTCTATTTCTCTTAGACGTACATTTAAAAGATTTTTCATATAGACACCTGTTATAATCCAGCCCCCACCAATTACTACATTTATTACATTTTTTATAGCCTTTAGTTTTTTTTCTCTATAAGTTTTACCCATAAAACCAACGATAGCTCCCATTAAAGCCTTAATTATTAATGTTGGTAGTATCCAAATATAAAACCCTAAATATAAATCAGCTAGTGCAGAACCTAAGCCCCCAGCTATTGCACCATATTGCCATCCTAATAGTATAGCCGCAACAAAAACCATACTATCCCCTAGATGTACATAGCCTTGTGTAAATGGAATAGGAATTTGAGGTACAAAAGCAGTAGCCACAAATACTAATGCTGTCATTAAGCCACCATATGTAAGCTTCTTAGTATTTAATCTCATTTTCTCCTCCCCTTTTTATGTATTGTATTTATTGTTAAATGTATTATATCATAATTGTATCTATATAAAAAGTATAATTCTCTCATTAATTTTGATTTAAGTACATTATTTATACATACATCACCGTATTGTATCGTTACATTCGAATGATAAAGAGGAATTATTTATCCTCTTTATCACGTGTACTTTCTTTATGATGTTTCATTCTATTACTCATCTCTTGATAAACATTTTTGGAACCGCTATAAAATCCAACTGATGATGCAGCTAAGAATACTCCTAATAAAATTCCTTTCAAAATATCATCTGGAGAAAAATAAAAAATCCCAACAACTATACCTAACACTACACTTATCAATGGACTGAACTTTTTAGGAATCCCTATACTTATGATTACTTTTGTTAAAAATATTATTAGAGGTACAACATATATATCATATACTTGAAATTGCAAAATATTATCCCCCTTTCATCGAATAAAAAATCCTCATATTTTTTATAAACTTGTTACTTATTCTTTTTGATAAGCTACCTACTACATTTTACTCATTCTTTTTTTTGATGTTACTATTTAATATTGTCAAATAAATAATATATATTTTAGCTACTATTAAAAATAAAATGCTTCTTTATTTACTTGTTTTGTTATAATTATGATATAAGTTTACAACTAAGGAGGAAAAGATATGGAAGTAATACATGACAGAATACCAGAAAAAATTTATATTTCATCTTTTCTAAAAAAAATATTGGATAATAAAAACTTCTGCATTCTAGATATTGAAACAACAGGATTAAATAAAAAAAATAATCCAATAATCCTCATAGGACTTCTCTATGAAGAAAACTCTCAAATAAATATCATGCAATTCTTTGCTGACCATATCAAGGAAGAGAAGAAGCTTTTAGAATCCTTTAAAAAAGTAGCATCTAAATTCAATTATTTTATTACTTATAATGGTGATACATTTGATATACCTTTTATTAATTTTCGACTAAATCACAATAGTATAGATTATAATATTAATTCAGAAACCACTTTAGATATTTTAAAAGTAGTAAGAAAACATAAAGATTTATTAGAGTTACCGAACTGCAAACTTAAAACTGTAGAGAAAACTTTAGGAATTAATAGAGAAGATAAAATTTCAGGTAAAGAAAGTATAAAATTATATTACTCATATATTAAACAAAAAGATTTAAATATAAAAAAAGTGATTCTGAAGCATAATTACGACGATATTTACTATTTAAGTAAATTACTAAGTATTTATGATGTAATAAATAATCTAGCTACAATTAACATTAACACAAATTTGAAAGGACATAATATTAATATAAAATTTGACCTTAATAGTTTGAATATCAATGGTGATATCCTTACTATATTAGGTAAGTCCTCAATATTGAACATACCTGACCAAATTTATTATGGTGAGAACTACAATTTTGGTTGGAAATGCTCTACTGGTAACTTCAAGTTGAATTTGCAGGTATATGAAGGAATGTTATCAAACAAGAAAAAGTGTATTTACTTTGATAAAAATGAATGTACTTTGAATATTAAGACTGTAGATAAGACTCAATATAGAGTTCCCGAAAACATAATCCTAATTAAGGAAAATAAGAAATTAATTAAAAAAAATTTTGAGCCTTTACTAAAAGAAATAATAAAAAATATTTTTTCTATTATTTAGGTAACAAACTGACTAAAGCTGATAAATATAATCTGTCCTATTTCCATCTATATAAATATACTTCTCTAAACAATAAAAAAGCTCTTATCACTGTGACAGTGATAAGAGCTTTTTTATTGGTGCCCAGAGACAGAATCGAACTGCCGACACGGGGATTTTCAGTCCCCTGCTCTACCGACTGAGCTATCTGGGCATGTTGTAGTGGTGGGCCCTCAGGGACTCGAACCCCGGACCTGCCGGTTATGAGCCGGACGCTCTAACCAACTGAGCTAAGGGCCCTCGATACTGGC
>NZ_ARZA01000127.1 GCF_000387765.1 Caldisalinibacter kiritimatiensis | reverse complement strand
ATTTTTTTTACTAATTTTCTGTGGATAAGTTTAATTTTGTATTTTGCAACTATCTACAAATTTGTCAATAATTTCATTGAAAATATTTACCCGCATGAGTTGAAAGAATTTTATTGTTTCAAACAAAATAACAATCAAAGGTACTCTAGACTGTCATATTCATAATTTATTCAATTACAACTTCAACCTCTGTCCCATCAAGCAACCCCACTATTATTCTCTCTCCTTCAGACACCGTCAACTTCTCGGTAACACTAAAGAATAAATCCATGTCAAATTTTTCTATTGACTTTGCATTTTCTATAATTTCTATAAACTGCTTTGACTTATACCTTACTAGAGTATTTTCACTCTTAAGTCCTTCCTTCCACTTCTCCATAAAGTAATCCTTATTTTCAAGAATTGCATTAAAGGTATTTACAAAGGCTTGATATAAAACTTTATCATCTATATGCTTATTCTCACAGCCCTTTTTTCCTTTTACCTTATATTTATTATTGCATCACCTTAATCCAAATTTCAACACCTTTTCGCAAATATTCAATTCTGCGAATATCCTTTACCCCCTCAAACTAAAAATCCCCTCAAACTTATTAGTCTGAGGGAACATAAAAATCCTCTAAACCCGCTCTATCAGTGCCACGCACTCAACGTGTGTTTTGATAGAATGATGATAAATTTTCTCGAAAATAAGAAATTTACCCCCTCTTACCCCCTCTGCATTTAGAAATTTGTTTATTTTTTCTCATATAGAATATACCTTATATATTTTCATATGAGTATAGATTAATATTACTAACTTCACACTACAAATAAGTCAAGTGTTTTTTTAAAATAATTGTTTTCTTGTTTCCCTAATTATTTACATATTAAGTTGATGACATTGGACGTAATAGCCTGCTCTTTATAACTTACAAAGAAGTTATATTCAAAAGTGTTTTATAATTTCTTCATATACATCATTTGGAACTTTATAATATCTGTTTACCGTCTTATAGGTAATACTGCAATAAACATTTTTATCTACTAGGTAAAACCCTATATCATATCTTTTCCCATTTTGATGAACAAATATATATATTTCAGGAAAGCTTTTATATTCCCAATTTTTAATCAACTTCCATTTATCAACCTTTAAATTTTTTATAAATGAATTAATTTGATTATCTTCTTTAATTGTTATCAATTTTCCTTCAATTCCTTTTTGTAATTGTATGGAATGTATAGGTAAATCAAATATTTTTTTACCTTTATTATCATTTAAATATTTGAAAACAACGACTGTCAGAACTAATATAACAACAAGACATGTTAAAATTAACTTATTATTTAATTTCATAAAAATATTCACTCTTAACAAAGGTTTTTGTTGGTTTATGTTTGAGTGTTGTCAAAATTATCATATATGCCTTATTTGTTTGTAAGTCATAATAATATTTACTTTCTTGTTCTTCTATAGTATAGTCATTGTCTTCAATTTTCTGTGCCACTGCTTTTGCATTCAAATTATAAGTTTTTATATTCATTATATTATTTTTTATTTCACTCTTCACTTCGTTTTCAATAGTATTGTGAAATATTTTTTTTACTTTACTGTTTTTAATTAATACAGTATATGAGTTATTAGTTTCAAAACCACCTATTTTGTAAATAAAATCAATAACAGCTTGATTTTTGTTGGTATTTGTTAAGTAAATATTATAGTCATCAATATCAAATTCTGAATCTATTTCATCTTTTATATAATCTATGATAGAATTGTAATTTGCTTTTTTAACATTAAACTCTAAATTTTGTTTAACATTATAAGTTTTATGCTTTATTTTATTTATTTCTTTCTTATTTATATTTTTTAAGTAAACCTCATCTTTACCAACGTTATCATTTTGTACGTTAATCTTACTAAAAGAAATATCAGACAATTTTATTTTTAAATTTTTGTTACCTTCGATTATAACAGACTTCACATTATTATCTGTATAACTAAAAGAATTGGCATAGTCAACAGCTTCTTGAACAGTTTTACCTCTTGCTAATTCATTTGTATATCTTCCTAACCACTTAGTATGAGAAGTAGCACCTACTGATTTTTTCCACCCTACTGCTGTATCTGCACCTTCGCTTACAGCTCTCTTAGTAATATTATCTGAACCATCTGCTGTTTTACATGCAGCAAATGTTACTAAATCAACTTTAGACATATCATAACTTTTAATTCCAGCATATTTATATCCTGTGCTACTACTATCATAGTCTTTGCCATAATAAATACCTGTTTTATAATCTCCTCCTTTCTTTTTATAATTAAATGATACGCATTGGTAATTACCATGTCCACTAAAGAATAGAATTTCACTTTCCATTCTTGGATCATTAGTGTTTGGGTTATCTCCTCTCAAATATTGATATGTAGGCTTAATATTGTAGTATGAAGTGTATCCAGCTATGCCAAAATCAGTAGCTGCATCTATTGCATCTTGAGATGTATCAATATCACTATCAAATATACCAGAATCATAATTTGTTCCAATCGAATATGAATATTGATCTGCTGCAAATACAACAGAACTACTCATTAATATCAAAGAAACAATTAAACAAATTAACTTTTTCATAAAAAATCCCCTCCAATTTTATTGCGTAGTGTCAAAGATTTAATTATAATCTTCAACTTAACCCATTGATTTTACTTTGAATTTATATCAAAACTTTACCACCCCTCAAAGCAAGGATATTTTAAAAAGATCAATTTATCTCTTTTCAATACCCTCTTTTAAAAATACTTTTTGTGCTAATTCTATCAACTACATAAACAAGCTTGTCTACAAATACAATTTTACCCCCCCCATTCCAAATTTGTCAATAATTTCATTGTAAATATTTTCCGACATGAATTGATAGAATGTTGAGTTTTACAATAAAAAAACCGGTCACAATGCCCTTACTTCACTCCAACTGACTCATCCTAAATCCTTTATTCAATTACAACCTCAATCTCCGTCCCATCGGGTAGGCTTACAATAATCTTATCACTTCCAAATACCGTCATCTTCTGGGCAATACTAAAG
>NZ_ARZA01000126.1 GCF_000387765.1 Caldisalinibacter kiritimatiensis | reverse complement strand
TTTTTTTTACTAATTTTCTGTGGATAAGTTTAATTTTGTATTTTGCAACTATCTAAATTAATGCGACTAAAGTCGCCTTTTGTCTGTTCGCTTTTCACTATTAGCGAATGGCTAGTAGCCATCAATAATGTCAACTTTCACGTCCCTTTTTACGCAAATATCATATATAAATTTCTATACATATATTTAAAATCCTTTTAAAAATTTTACTTTTCAACAAGTCCAAACATTAAAGTTCCTTTACAAGCAATTTCGTCTCCTACATATGCCACTGCTTGTGCTTTTCCTATTCCTCTCTTCATGGTTATAAGCTCTACTTCCATTCTCAATGTATCTCCAGGTCTTACCTGCTTTTTAAATCTTACTTTATCTATTCCTGTAAATACTGCTAATTTATCTTTATTTTCTTCAAGTGTCATTACTGCAACAGCTCCTACTTGAGCCATAGCTTCTACTATAAGTACCCCCGGCATTAGTGGATTACCTGGGAAATGACCTTGGAAAAAAGGTTCATTTATTGTGACATTCTTTATACCAATTGCTTTCTTACCTGGCTCTAACTCAATTATTTTATCTACTAATAAAAATGGATATCGATGTGGAATAAGTTCTTGAATTTCAATATTTGATAACATATTAATTCCTCCTTATTACATAGTTAATAATAGCATTATTAAAGGTATAGTAATTATACTCAATGTTGTAGTAAGAAAAACACCTTGAGATGCTAATCTATAATCTGATTCGTGTATTCTCGCAAATATAGCTGCATTAACCGCTGAAGGCATAGCACTTATGATAACAGGTATGCCTATAACTATTGGAGATAAATTAAACATAGATAAAACAAAATACACTACTAAAGGTATAATAATGAGCTTTATTAACGCAGAAACCATCAAGCGACTATTAGTAAATATTTCTTTAAACTTCATATCTCCTAACAATGAGCCTACTACCAACATAGACATTGGTATAGTAGATGCTCCTAATTTGTCAAGAGAAATATAAATCGGTTCTAGTAGCTCTATAGAAAATAAAAACAATAAGAATCCTATACCTATAGATATAATCCCTGGGTTTATTAAAGACCTTAGATTAATCTTATTATTCCTCTCAGGAGTAACCAGTATAACACCTAAAGTCCAAATTAAAATATTAAACCAAATATTATATATAGCAGCATAAAATACACCTATTTTACCGAAAATGACTTCTACTATTGGATATCCCATAAACCCTACATTTCCGAAGATTGTTAAAAATTGATATACTCCTCTTTTCTTGATGTCCTCAACATGAAAAACCTTTAAAAATACTACTGATATTAAAAGGATAAAGGCATATACCCCTATGCCTATAAGTAATAATTTTATGCTGTTTTCCATCATTTCTTCAGAAAACTTATAATTCATTGCTGTTATGATTAATGCTGGTAAAGTAACATATATCACAAGCTTTGATATGCCTTTTCCTAATTCATCTGTCATTATGTTAAATTTCTTTACTACGAATCCTATTATAAGTAATATAAATAGTACCGATGCTTGATTTAATACAGAAATAAAATCCATAAATTACCTCCCACACTTAATAAACAATAAAAAAAGGAAAGGATTTACCCCTCCTTATATTTTATCATATAATATTAACTTTGTTACATTAGATACTATTCTTCATTTGTTCATATAATACTTTTGCTATACCAATACCTTCACCTTGGTTAGATACTTGTTTTGCAACTTCTTGGTCATACATATCCTCAAAAATCTCTCTAGCTGTACTTTTATTTGTAATACCACTATCAGGTACTGTAGACCTCATCTGCTTTAACATCATATGAATAAAAATACTCTCAAACTCTTTACATACTTCCATCAGCTTTTGATTATCTTTAGTTTTCTCTGCATTATTTATCTTAGATTTTAAATTCTCAACATTATTATTCTTTTGTATGTTAGCTTGAGTTATTACATTATTGACGCTTAGATTTCTAATGCTATTCACATTACATCACCACCAAAGGACATTTGTATGTTTATCTTCTAACATTATTAGCCATTTGCATCATTTCATCTGATGTCTGTATTGATTTAGAATTTATTTCATATGCTCTTTGTGCTGTTATCATCTTAACCATCTCTTCTACTACTTGTACATTTGATGTTTCTAGATATCCTTGTAATATTCTATAATCTGTATCATCATCCTTTACCTCTATTGGTTCACCTGAGCTTGCAGTTGCACTATATAAGTTTTGTCCTTCACTTATAAGTCCTTCTGGATTCATAAATTTAACTAGTTTAAGTCTTCCTAGCTCCACTGTTTCTCCATCTTCATCTACAGCCGTAATATTTCCTAATTCATCTATAGATAAATCTGTCATTCCACTTTCTATTACTATTTCATTATCACTATCATCTAGTACATAATATCCTTCTGAAGTAGTTATTTTACCCTCGTCATCATCTATACTTAACTTAAAACTACCATCTCTTGTATAATTTATTTCACCATTTGGACTTGCTACCGCAAAAAATGCATATCCATCTATAGCTAAATCTAATGGGTTTTGTGTTTCCTGAAAGCTCCCCATCTTAAAATTTCTAGTTGTAGCAGAAGGCATAACTCCATGACCTACTTCTAAATTTACAGGAGTACCTTTTCCATCCTCTGTATTTCCTTTCTTTAAAGTTTCATAAAGTAAATCTTTGAACTCAACTCTTTGTGCCTTATATGAAGTCGTATTTACATTTGCAAGATTGTTAGAAATAGTATCTATATTAAGTTGTTGTGCCTTCATCCCTGTAGCTGCAGTCCATAGCGACCTAACCATAATCCATATCTCCTTTCGTTTATAGAGAAATTTAAAATTAACGAAATATAAACAATATAACTCATATATTTAAGCCAGTAGCAAATTTAATTGCCGACTGTCAATTAAATTCTATATTCTCGCTATATCATTCACTGCTTTACCTAATAATTCATCTTGAATTCTCATTACTTTTTGACTAGCTTCGTAATTTCTAAGTAAAGTAATCATATTAGTCATTTCCTTTATCGCATCAACATTTGAATTTTCTAAATATCCCTGTAGAACTTGTCCATTAAATTCTAATTCTTCTGCCTGGACTCCTTCTGTTATTTTATATAAATTATTTCCTTGCTTTTTTAAATGCTCTTTATTGCTAATTCTTACAACATCTAATTTATCTATAACTTGTCCATCTTTTATTATTTCTCCATTCTTATTTATAGAAAAATTGTCTCCATCTACTATTATTGAGCCATATTTTCCTAATACAAAGTGTCCTTCTGATGTTATAAGTTCACCATTTTCATTTAATGTAAATGAACCATCTCTAGTATACATAGTTCCCTTATCTGTATGCACTTTAAAAAACCCTTCTCCTCTTAGTGCAAAATCAAGGTTATTTCCCGTCTCCTTTATATTACCCTGTTTGAAATTTATTGCTACTCTATCTAATTTAACACCTGCACTCGTAGTTCCTATAACACTTGGATTGGGTAATGCAACAAGATTATCAAGCACTTGTCCATTTGACAATACGTTCCCATTTGAGTCTATTTGTACATTACTATTCTCTACTTTTATTTTCCCGTTTTTGCCTAAAATATAACCTTCACCGTTTGTTTTAATGTTACCATTACCATCTTTATAAAATGTTCTTAAATATCCTTCTTCATCTATTGTAAATTCAAGAGCTTTTGTATATCCTACGCCATCCTTTGTTTGTACTTTAAAAAATGCATTTTGTGTGTTCATTCTAAATTTATTTCCTTCTTGCTCAACATTAATACCTTTAAAGGACTTAATAGATTTCATATCCGTTTTGTCATTAATTTTTCTTAACAACATCTCTGGAAAAGACTTTGCAATAACTAAGTCTTTTTTATAACCTGTAGTGTTTATATTTGCTAAGTTATTTGATAAAGTGTCCATTCTCTTTTGATTCACTATTAACGACGTAGTAGATGTGTATAAACCATTTAACATTTAATTCACCCCATAATTATTCGTATCCGTTATTTATATCGACAAGTTCATGCAATTTTTTTAATTTATATGTAGTGCTTTAGTCCTATTTCTATTGGTCTACAGTTCTTGGTTTGGGTTGACAAAATTTCTTTAGTTACCGGCTAATAGCCAATTCAATTGTCCATTGTAAATTGTCAACTGTAAATTAATTTAATATGCCCTTCTTCTATCTGCTGATGCCATTCCGTTATCTAATTCATCTAAAGAATCTAATGCTATACCTGTCCCTTTAGCTACACATGACACTGCATCCTCTGCTACTTTAACAGGCACTCCTGTTCTCTCACTAATAAGTTTATCAAGACCATATAATAATGCACCGCCGCCAGTCATAATAATACCTCTATCACTTATATCTGAAGACAATTCAGGTGGAGTTCTCTCTAACACAGAATGAACTGCGTCTGCTATAGCTGTCACAGGCTCTTCTAAAGCTTCTAACATTTCAGTTGAAGATATCTTCATATTCTTAGGAAGTCCAGTTACCAAGTTTCTTCCTCTCACATCCATGTAAACTTCCTTTTTTCTTGGATAAGCTGTACCTATATTTATTTTCAAATCTTCAGCGCTTCTCTCCCCTATCATTATATTATGTCTCTTTCTTATATATCTAACAACCGCTTCATCAAATTTATCTCCAGCTATTTTTATAGAGTTGCTTACCACTATTCCCCCTAAAGATATTACTGCTATATCTGTTGTACCTCCACCGATATCTACTATCATGTTACCACTAGGTTTAGATATATCCAGACCTGCACCTATGGCAGCAGCAATAGGTTCTTCGATTAAGCGTGTACTCTTAGCTCCTGCTTGATTGCTAGCATCTAATACTGCTTTCTTTTCTACTTCTGTTACTCCACTTGGTACACACACTATAATTCTAGGTTTAAACAAAGTTGAACCTGCTGCTTTTTGAATAAAATATTTTAGCATTCTCTCAGTAACTTCAAAATCTGAAATAACTCCGTCCCTTAGAGGTCTTATTGCCACTATATTACCTGGAGTTCTTCCTAACATTCTTCTAGCTTCTTCTCCTACAGCTAAAATTTTATTTGAATTTTTTTCAATAGCTACTACTGAAGGCTCCTTTAAAACTATACCCTTTCCCTTTATATACACTAAAACACTAGCCGTCCCTAAATCTATGCCCATATCTGCTCTAATACTAAACATATTCATCCCCCATTCCATCATTTTTTCCAATAAGAATTTATAACCTTTATGTAAAATTTACTGAAAATACAGAATCATTAATTTATATAAGAATCTAATCTTAATTCTTTTTCAAGAAGTCCGAGATTTAGACATACTAAATATCATATTCTATAAACTTAAAAAAAATCCTTCTATATTTTTCTATTTAACAAAAAAATAATACTTTCTACTTATAGACTATAAGTAGAAAGTATTATTCCTCTCTGTATATCAAATTGTCTTATAGTTTATCGCTGCTGACTCATAGCTTTATACTTCATTTTTGTAGCTTTGCCACCTCTGATATGTCTCTCTGCCTTATTTTTATCAAGCACCTTTTTTCCCTTTCCAGCCACAAGAGGGTTTATCCTAGGAAGGCGTTCAGTTACATCCTTGTGTACAGTGCTCTTGCTTACTCCAAAAATATTAGCTGTTTGTCTTACAGTAGCTTCTTCTTCTATTATATACTTTGCAATCTCTAAAGCCCGTTCTTCTATGTAGTCTTTCACATATCTAACCCCCTTTGAAGAGTTGTGTTGGAGTCTTTTTACATTAATATGCATTATTTAAACATAATAGAACATTTTTTCACATCTCTAACTAGTTAAACTTAGGTAAATATAATTTAGGATTAACATGCTCTCCATCTACTAAAACTTCAAAGTGTAGATGTGGTCCTTGTGCCATTTCAAAGCTTACCCCTTTACCTATTCCACTTATTGGGTCGCCTTTTTTCACTGCTTGACCCACCTTTACCATGCTATCCGTTGAAAGATTAGCATATCTTGTTTGTATACCATTTCCATGATTTAATGTTATAACTATTCCTAATCTAGTATCTTTTTCAATCTTAGCTACTGTGCCATCCAATACAGCCCTTACTACACTACCTTGTTTTGCTGAAATATCTATGCCAAGGTGAGTTGTCCATTGTTCTAAAGTTTTTGAATAAACCAACTTGTCTTTTGCATAATCTAAAGAAAGCTTTCCATTGACTGGTAACATCATAGATTTTAATATCTCTTGCTTCGACTTTTTCTTGACATTAGCAGTTGTGTTGGCAGAAGCTACATTAGCTGTTTCTATAGCTTTATTCTTATCTTGAGCAGGTTTTTCTTTTGTGTTTTGAATATTTTTATCTTCTGTTGTTTCCATTACTTCAATACTTGGGTTTTCTTCCTTTGCTTCTTCATATTGTTCATTTGAATCTTCTGTAAAGTTATTTTGTGGTAAATCTGTTTGTTCTAATTGGTTATCCTGTTTATTCTCAATAGTATCTAATTTGTTAACATTATTTCTAGACACCCAAACTGCTGTGGTAGCCACTATACATATACATAAGAATAAAATAATATAAAACCCCTCTTTATCAATGAGCCTACGGAAACTTGATTTTGTTTTGTCTTTAATGGAGTTTCTGTTTTTGTTATTTTCCTCCATAACCTCACCTCCATTAGTAGTATGTCCATATTTTAGTATTTAATACATAATTTTAAAAAAAGCTACAAAGTGGTTTTTTTAAAATTATCGTAAAAAAACCGAGCATTACTGCTCGGCAATATTATGAAGTTCTACTCCTGTATAATAATGTTTTAATATTTCATCATATGTACTTCCATTTTTAGCCATGCCATTTGCTCCCCACTGACTCATACCTACTCCATGACCGTTACCTATAGTATTTATTTTCAACTCATTTCCTCTTATAGTTATTTTGAAATTAGTTGAATTCAATTTAAATAATTCTCTAATTTCACGCCCAGTAACTATTGTATTATCTATTCTTAACTTGGTTATACGCCCACTTTTACTTCTTTCTATTAATTGAATTTTATTAGGTAATGTAGATTTTGTAAGCTTTATGTTATTATACTTGCTTTCTATCTTTTGTATAAACTCATCTACTGTCATAGTTACAGAGCTTTTCAACTTGGGTGCTCCTTTTTCATATGGACTTACAACACTTCTTAAATAAGGTACTTTAGATAAAAACACTTTCTCTGAATCTTCTGTCATACCTCCACTTGTAGAGTGAAACAAAGGTTCTATAGGTTTACCATCGTAAGTAATGATAATTCCCTTTGTACTCTCAACAGCTTCTTCTATCTTAGGCCAATGCTCATACATCCATTTACTACTAGAATGTACTTGCCTTAGCTCATCTTTAGATAACCAAGCCTGACAATGAATCCCAGTACATAAAGGAGCTTGTGGATGGTCAGGATGTCCGTTTTTATATTTCTGTATACGATATATGGCATATGTTCTTGCTGCTACCGCTTGTGCCTTCAATGCTTCTATATGAAATTCAGCTGGCATTTCAGCCGCTACTACACCTTTTATATACTCCTCAAGTTTCATTTTTTCTACCTTTTTTGTTTTTACATTATATATAGAGATTTCATTTTCTTTTTTTATTTTTTTTATTTCATGTTCATAATTCTCTGTTCCTATATCACATCCTTTTATTAATGCTATGGGAATGATTATAGTTATAAAAATAATAAATACCACATATATAGCTATTCCTTTCATGTTGTCCCCCTTTATCCACTTGTTATTAGCTCGTTGCAGAACTCTACAACTCGCATAAATACTGCATTTTATTTATTTA
>NZ_ARZA01000125.1 GCF_000387765.1 Caldisalinibacter kiritimatiensis | reverse complement strand
AGGGGAGCTTTTTATGAAAGATTTAAAAGATTTAATAGAATTACAAAAAAAAATAGTACCAGAAGTAATAGAAATTTTAGAAAAAAGGTACAATATTTTGAGAAACGTTATGCACAATCAGCCTATAGGTAGGCGTACATTATCCCATAATTTAGGCTTGGGTGAAAGGATAATTAGAACTGAAGTAAATATTCTAAAGGAGCAAGGTTTATTAGATATAAAGTCGATGGGGATGAATATAACAGAAGAAGGATTAGCTATAATAGAAAAGCTTAAGGATTATATATATGAGTTGAAAGGCTTGAGAGATTTAGAAAACGTATTGGAATCAAAATTGGGTATAGAAAAAGTGTATATAGTTCCTGGTGACTGTGATAATGATAAGTTGATATTAAAAGACTTAGGGAAAAAAGCCTCTATAGTCATAAAGAACATTATACATAATGATTATATAATAGGAGTGACAGGTGGCACTACTATGGCCCAAGTTTCAGAAGAAATGCCAAAACAAAAAGGTAAAAAGAATGTGTTGGTGTTGCCAGCTCGTGGTGGATTAGGTAAGTATCTAGAAACTCAGGCGAATAACGTAGCGGCTAAATTGGCTGAAAAACTTGGTGGTTCATATAAATTATTGCATGTGCCTGATAATATTGGTAAAGAGGCTTTAGAAACTCTGTTGCAACTACCAGATATAGATGATACAGTGAAGAAGATTAAAAAGATGAATGTATTGGTATTTGGTATAGGAAGAGCAGATGATATGGCGAGAAGGAGACAGTTATCAAATGTGCTAATTAAAGAGCTGAAGGAAAAAGGTGCTGTAGCAGAGGCTTTTGGACATTATTTTAATACAAAAGGTGAAATAATTTGGGAATCAAATACAGTTGGCTTGTCACTAGTTGATTTTGAAAAAGTTAACAATGTGATAGGAGTAGCAGGTGGAGCTAGAAAGGCAAAAGCAATTGTGGCGATATGTGCACTGAAAAAAGATATGACCCTTGTAACAGATGAAGGGGCAGCTAGGAAAATTATTGAGTTAATTAATTAGCTACATAAAAGTAGCACTAAATATAAATAAAAAATTAAGGAGGTTTTTTTAATGGCAATTAAAGTTGGTATTAATGGTTTTGGAAGAATTGGTAGAAATGTTTTAAGATCAGCTGTTGAAAGTGGAGTAACTGAATTTGAGGTAGTAGCAATCAATGACTTAGCTAACCCAGAAGATTTAGCACACTTATTCAAATATGATTCATGCTTTGGAAAGTTCGAAGGAACTGTAGAAGTAGAAGGTGAGTACATAGTAATAAATGGTAAAAAAATAAAAGTGACTAGCGAAAGAGACCCAGAAAACTTACCATGGGGAGAATTAGGAGTAGACGTTGTTGTAGAATCAACTGGAATCTTCAGAGATAAAGAAAAAGCTGAAAAACACATTAAGGCTGGAGCTAAAAAAGTTGTAATCAGTGCACCAGCTAAAAACGAAGACGTAACTGTGGTTATGGGAGTAAATGAAGAAGAATATAACCCAGCTAATCACCACGTAATTTCAAATGCTTCTTGTACTACAAACTGTTTAGCTCCTGTAGCTAAAGTTATATTAGAAAAATTTGGTATCAAAAAAGGTTTAATGACTACTGTTCACTCGTATACTAATGACCAAAGAATATTAGACGCTCCTCATAAAAAGGATTTAAGAAGAGCAAGAGCTGCAGCAGAATCAATTATTCCAACAACTACTGGAGCTGCTAAAGCAGTTGCATTAGTATTACCTGAATTAAAAGGAAAATTAAACGGAATGGCTATGAGAGTTCCTACTCCAACTGTTTCAGTTGTAGACGTTACTTTCGAGGTGGAAAAAGAAGTTACTACTGAAGAAGTTAACCAAGCATTAAAAGAAGCAGCAGAAGGAGAATTAAAAGGAATTTTAGGATACTCAGAAGAGCCACTTGTGTCTGTTGACTACAGAAAAGACCCACATTCTTCAATAGTAGATGGACTTTCTACTATGGCTATCGGAAACATGGTAAAAGTTGTTTCTTGGTACGACAATGAGTGGGGTTACTCAACAAGAGTTGTTGACCTAATTAAATATATAGCTAAAAAGGGACTTTAATTCTCAAAAATAAAAGGAGTCCGGTTTTGTAGCAGAGCTACTTAACCGGCTTCTCCCTTTTTATGCCTAAACACTTATATATGTGTTATATTTTGATTAAGGGGTGATTCTAATGTTAAATAAAAAGTCAATTACTGATATGGAATTAAAAGATAAAAGAGTTTTAGTTAGATGTGATTTTAACATTCCTATGAACGATAATGGTGAAATTACTGACGATAGAAGAATAAGAAGTGCACTTCCAACTATAAAGCATATCATTGAAGAAGGCGGAAAAGTTATTTTAATGTCTCACTTAGGAAGACCAAAGGGAGAGCCAAAGCCTGAATTTAGCTTAGAGCCAGTGGCTAAAAGATTATCAGAGCTATTAGAAAAAGAAGTAGTTTTTGCTGCAGACGACGAAGTAGTAGGAGAAAATGCTAAAAAAGCAGTTGAAAACATGAATGTAGGCGATGTAGTTTTATTACAAAACACTAGATTCAGAAAAGAAGAAAAGAAAAACGACCCTGAATTTGCTAAAGAATTAGCTTCATTAGGGGAAGTATTCATCAATGATGCATTTGGTACAGCTCACAGAGCTCATGCTTCAAACGTAGGAGTTAGTGAACATTTACCATCTGCTGCTGGTTTTTTAGTGAAAAAAGAAATTGAAGTTATGGGTAAAGCTATGTCAAATCCAGAAAAACCATTTGTAGCTATTTTAGGTGGAGCTAAGGTATCAGACAAAATAGGTGTAATTGAAAACCTATTAGACAAAGTTGACGCTCTTGTAATCGGTGGAGGTATGATGTTTACATTCTTAAAGGCTAAAGGATTAAACATCGGTAAATCTCTATTAGAAGAAGACAAAATTGATTTAGCAAAAGAATTAATTAAAAAAGCAGAAGAAAAAGGAGTTAAGTTATTATTACCAGTAGATACAGTAGTAGCTAAAGAATTTAAAAATGATACTGAATTCAAAACTGTTAGCGTAGAAGAAATTCCAGAAGACATGATGGGATTAGATATAGGTGAAGAAACTTGCAAGCTTTTCGCTGAAGAAATTAAAAACGCTAAAACAGTAGTATGGAACGGACCAATGGGTGTATTCGAGATGGAAAACTTCGCAAAAGGTACAGAAGCAGTAGCTAAAGCTATGGCTGAAGCAGATGCTACTACTATCATTGGTGGAGGAGATAGTGCAGCTGCTGTAGATAAAACTGGATTAAACGAAAAAATGACTCACATTTCTACTGGTGGTGGAGCTTCATTAGAATTCTTTGAAGGAAAGATATTACCAGGTATAGCTGCAATTAGCGATAAGTAATTGTATAAAAATAAGGTGTTTGGTGTCATGGTGTTTAAAAAGTTACTATATGGCATCAAACACCAAATGTAATGTTTAAGTACTAAGATATTAGGAGGTAAACTTATGAGAACACCAATAATAGCTGGTAACTGGAAAATGAATAAAACTATAAGTGAAGGTGTAGAATTAGTAAATAAAATTAAAGATGTGGCAGCTAAAACAGATGTAGAAGTTGTAGTTTGTGTTCCTTTTGTTTCTCTTGATGCTATAAAGAAGGAATTAGAAGGAACAGAGGTTAAATTAGGTGCACAAAATATGCATTGGGAAGAAAGTGGAGCTTTTACAGGAGAAATATCACCTTTAATGCTTAAAGAAATTGGAATAGACTATGTTGTTATCGGTCACTCTGAAAGAAGACAATACTTTAATGAAACAGATGAAACTGTTAATAAAAAGATAAAAGCGGCAATAGCACATGGCATAAATCCAATAGTGTGTGTAGGTGAAACTCTAGAGCAAAGAGAAAATGGTGAAGAAAAAGAAGTAGTTAATGAGCAAGTTTTAAAAGCGTTAGAAGATGTAGAAGCTGAAGATGTTAAAAAAGTAGTTATAGCATATGAACCAATTTGGGCTATTGGTACAGGTAAAACAGCTTCAAGTGAAGACGCAAACGAAATGATTGAATATATAAGAAGCACTATAGAAGGAAAATATGGTGTGGACATATCTGAAGAAGTTAGAATTCAATATGGTGGAAGTGTAAAACCTAAAAATGTTACAGACATTATGAATCAACCTGACATAGATGGTGCATTAGTAGGTGGAGCAAGTCTAAAGGCAGAAGATTTTACTGATATTGTGAACTTCTAAGAGGAGGTCAAAAATGTCTAACAAATTAGCAGCATTAGTTATATTAGATGGATGGGGAATTGGTAAAGAATACGATGGAAATGCTATAAGCAAAGCTAATACTCCAAACTTTAATAAATTATTAGAAACTTATCCAAACACAACACTTGCGGCAAGTGGACTTGAAGTGGGGTTACCTGAGGGACAAATGGGTAACTCAGAGGTTGGTCACTTAAATATAGGCGCTGGAAGAATAGTATATCAAGAGTTTACTAGAATAACTAAGTCCATTGAAAATGGAGAGTTCTTTAATAATCCAGAGTTTATTAAAGCTATAGAAAATGTAAAGAAAAACAAATCTAAGTTACATTTAATGGGACTAGTTTCAGATGGAGGAGTTCATAGTCACAATTCACATCTATATGCTTTATTAGAACTAGCTAAAAAATATGAAGTAGAAGAGGTTTATGTACATTGCTATATGGACGGACGAGATGTACCACCGAAGAGTGGTAAAGGATATATTGAAGAGCTAGAAGTTAAATTAGAAGAAATAGGTGTAGGAAAAATAGCTACAGTTTCAGGTAGATATTATGCTATGGATAGAGATAAGAGATGGGATAGAACGCAGAAAGCATACGATGCAATGACGCTCGGTAAAGGTAGAGAGGCTAGTTCTGCAATTGAAGCAATGAATAGGTCTTATCAAGAAGATGTAACTGATGAGTTTGTGGTTCCTACTGTTGTCGTTAAAAATGGAGAGCCTATAGCAACTATAGATGATAATGACTCAATTATATTCTTCAATTTCAGACCAGACAGAGCTAGACAAATAACTAGAGCTATAGTTGACAAAGAGTTTGATGGCTTTACTAGAGAAAAGAAAGTAAATACGTTATTCGTATGTATGACTCAATATGATAAGACTATAGAGAATGTATCTATCGCATATAAGCCACAGAAGCATAAGAATACATTAGGTGAATATGTAAGCAGTTTAGGACTTAAGCAATTAAGAATAGCAGAAACAGAAAAGTATGCCCATGTAACATTCTTCTTCAATGGTGGAATTGAAGCACCAAATGAAGGTGAAGACAGGGTACTTATACCATCACCTAAGGTTGCAACATATGATTTAAAGCCTGAGATGAGCGCAGTTGAAGTTAAAGAAGAGGTAATTAAGAGAATCAAAGAAGAGAAATATGATTTAATTGTATTAAACTTTGCTAATCCAGATATGGTTGGTCATACTGGTAGCTTAGAAGCGGCAGTTAAAGCTATAGAAACTGTAGATAAGTGTTTAGGAGAAATAATAGAAGAAGTACAAAATGTAGATGGAAAACTATTAATTACTGCAGACCATGGTAATTCAGAGGAAATGATAGATGAAAAAACAGGTGGAGAAATTACAGCCCATACTACGAATAGAGTTCCTTGTATAATTATTGGAGAAGGAAATGTAGAATTAAGAGAAGGTAAATTAGCGGATATAGCACCAACATTACTTGAGATGATGAATGTTAGTGTGCCAAATGAAATGACAGGAGAATCTCTAATAGTTAAGTAAATTAAAGATATAAAATCTTTTTAATATACAATTTATAAACATGTAAGGAGGAGATTAAAAATGACAATGATTACTGATGTTTACGCTAGAGAAATACTTGATTCAAGAGGTAACCCAACTGTAGAGGTTGAAGTGTGGACTGAAAGTGGAGGATTCGGTAGAGCAGCTGTTCCATCAGGAGCTTCAACAGGAGCTTTTGAAGCAGTAGAATTAAGAGATGGAGATAAAGAAAGATTCTTAGGTAAGGGTGTTACTAAAGCTGTAGAAAATGTTAATGATGTAATTGCGCCAGAAATCATTGGTATGGATGCATTAGACCAAGTAGCAATAGATACTAAAATGATAGAATTAGATGGAACTGATAACAAATCTAAATTAGGTGCTAATGCTATTCTAGGTGTTTCAATGGCAGTAGCTAAAGCAGCAGCTAATGCATTAGGTATGCCACTATATCAATACATAGGTGGAGTAAATGCTAGAACTTTACCTGTACCAATGATGAACATCTTAAATGGTGGAGAGCATGCTGATAACAATGTAGACATCCAAGAATTTATGATTATGCCAGTAGGAGCTCCTAACTTCAAAGAAGCATTAAGAATGGGCTCAGAAATTTTCCACAATCTAAAAAAAGTATTAGGTGAAAAAGGATTAAACACTGCTGTAGGTGACGAAGGTGGATTTGCACCAAACTTAGGTTCAAACGAAGAAGCTCTTGCAACTATCGTTGAAGCTATTGAAAGAGCTGGATACAAACCAGGTGAAGAAGTAAAACTTGCATTAGACGTTGCTGCGACTGAACTTTACGACAAAGAAGCTAAAATATATAGATTAGCTGGAGAAGGAAAAGAGCTTACTTCTGAAGAACTTGTAAACTTCTACAGCGAATTAGTAGAAAAATACCCAATCGTATCTATTGAAGATGGTTTAGACGAAGAAGATTGGGAAGGATGGAAAGTATTAACTGAAAAATTAGGAGATAAAATCCAATTAGTTGGAGATGACTTATTCGTAACTAACACTAAAAGACTTAAAAAAGGTATCGAAAACGGTGTTGCTAACTCAATCTTAATCAAAGTTAACCAAATAGGAACTATAACTGAAACATTAGAAGCTATTGAAATGGCTAAGAGAGCTGGATATACAGCAGTAGTATCACACAGATCAGGTGAAACTGAAGATACAACAATTGCAGATTTCGTTGTAGCTACAAATGCAGGACAAATCAAGACTGGAGCTCCTTCTAGAACAGATAGAGTTGCTAAATACAACCAATTATTAAGATTAGAAGATATGCTTGGAACTACTGCACAATACTTAGGAATGGATGCATTCTACAACCTAAAGTAGGAAGCTTATAAATTGAATAGTAAAGTAGTATTTACCAAATAATAAGGGTGGAATTGAGCCCTTATTATTTGGTTTTATTAATTTTATGTTGAAAAAATGGATATAATAACCAAATACTTGGTTATAATTAATAAAGCTATAAATACTGTATTTTACGGGGGAAATATTGTTGATTTTAAAATAGCACTGTGTTAAAATAGGTATGTTAGTTTTAGTATGGGAGGTGGGACGATGCAAATATTATTTACAATTCTTTTAATAATAACAAGTTTAGTACTTATTGCAAGTATTTTATTACAGCCAGGAAAATCTGCTGGTTTATCAGGTACTATAGCAGGTGGTGCTGAAAGTATTTGGGGTAAAAATAAAGGAAGAAGCTATGAAGGCATCCTTGAAAAGCTAACAGCAATTTCAGCAATTCTTTTTGTTATATCTGCACTAGTACTTGCAGCATTACAATAATAAAATTGAATATGTAAAGGAGGTTATTGAAGTGGATTCACTAATTTATTTAGCTCCGATAGCAGGTATCATTGCATTATTATTTGCTTATTACAAAGCTAACAAGATTGGTAAAGTTGATGTAGGAACTGAAAGAATGAAAGAGATTTCTTCTTACATTCAAGAAGGTGCTATGGCTTTCTTATCAAGAGAATATAAGACGCTTATAGTATTCGTTGCAATTTTATTTGTAGTTTTAGGTTTTGGAATTGATTGGAATACAGCTTTTTGTTTCTTAGTAGGTGCTACATTCTCAGCATTAGCAGGTTTCTTTGGAATGAGAGTTGCTACTAAAGCAAACGTAAGAACTGCAAATGCAGCTAAGGAATCAGGAATGAATAAAGCACTTGATGTTGCATTCTCAGGTGGAGCAGTTATGGGAATGTCAGTTGTTGGATTAGGATTGTTAGGAGTAGGTGCTCTATACTTAATCTTTAAAGATGCTGCAGTTGTTACGGGATTTGGTTTAGGTGCTTCATCAATAGCTCTTTTTGGACGTGTTGGTGGAGGTATCTATACAAAGGCTGCAGACGTTGGAGCAGACTTAGTTGGTAAAGTTGAAGCAGGTATTCCGGAAGACGACCCAAGAAATCCTGCTGTTATAGCAGACAACGTTGGAGATAATGTTGGTGACGTTGCAGGTATGGGTGCAGACTTATTTGAATCATATGTAGGTTCTATTATCTCAGCTATTACATTAGGATTTATAGCTTTTGAATTTAATGGTGCAGTTTATCCATTATTACTTGCAGCTACTGGTATAATTGCTTCTATTATAGGTACCTTCTTTGTTAAAGGAAAAGAAGGTGCTGACCCACATAAAGCACTTAAAATGGGTACTTATGTAAGTGCTATTGTTACAGTAGTTGTTGCATTTTTCTTAAGTCAATATCTATTGGGTACATTAAAACCATTTATTGCAATAGTATCAGGGCTAGTAGTAGGAACTATAATTGGACAACTTACTGAATACTATACATCAGGTGAATTTAAGCCAGTTAAGACAATAGCTGACAAATCTGAAACAGGAAGTGCTACTAACATAATTGGTGGTCTAGCAGTAGGTATGTTATCAACTGCTCTTCCGATATTAATGATTGCTATTGGAATATTAGTTGCATTCTATGCAGGTGGTGGAGCAGCTAACGTTGGAGAAGGATTATATGGTATAGCTTTAGCAGCAGTAGGTATGTTATCAACTGCTGGTATGACTGTAGCAGTTGATGCTTATGGTCCAATAGCAGATAACGCTGGTGGTATAGCAGAAATGTGTGAATTACCAGGGGGAGTACGTGATATTACTGATAAATTAGATGCTGTTGGTAATACTACAGCAGCTATTGGTAAAGGATTTGCTATAGGTTCAGCTGCACTAACTGCATTAGCTTTATTCGCATCTTATACACAAGCAGTTGAATTAGATAAAATAGATTTAACACAGCCAACAGTTATTGTAGGTTTATTAGTAGGTGGTATGTTACCATTCTTATTCTCAGCTATAACTATGGAAGCTGTTGGTAAAGCGGCATTCAGTATGATTGAAGAGGTAAGAAGACAATTTAAAACTATTCCAGGAATCATGGAAGGAAAAGCTAAACCAGAATACAAAAAATGTGTTGATATCAGTACAGCAGCTGCATTAAAAGAAATGATGGTTCCGGGATTATTAGCAGTATTAGCACCATTAGCTACAGGTATATTATTAGGTACAGAAGCATTAGGTGGATTATTAGCTGGTGCTTTAGTATCGGGTGTACTTATGGCTATTATGATGGCTAATGCTGGTGGAGCTTGGGACAATGCTAAGAAGTACATTGAAGAAGGTCATCATGGTGGAAAAGGAAGCGAAGCTCACAAAGCAGCAGTTGTTGGTGATACTGTAGGTGACCCATTCAAGGATACTTCAGGTCCATCAATCAATATCTTAATCAAGCTTATGACAATAGTTGCATTAGTATTCGCTCCATTATTCTTACAAATGGGTGGATTACTTCTAAAATTATTCTAGTAAGATAAACCCCTTCTCTTTTGAGAAGGGGTTTTATTGTAGTGTAGAAAAAGAAAAGTAAGTATAGCTGTTATTTGAAATCAAGATTAATATAATAAAGCATTGATAACTTGATATATGTGGTATAAAATAAAAGTGGAATACTTTGCATGTTATGGCATCGTATTACTATCGAATTACGAAAATTGTATTATTTCCTGGGAAAAGTGCGAATATAAATAATTTTTTATCAAGAGGGTGAATTAATGAAAAAATGGATTAGTTTTATATTAATTATTGCTTTGGTTTTAGGTTTATCTGTAAATGTATATGGAGCAGATTTATTATACAGATTAACCCATGGTGACCAGGATGCTTTAGTATTAGGGACTGTTACTGAAGCTAAAGATGATTGGATTAAAGTTGATATCTAAAGCACTTTGAATGGTATAGAGGTTGATAAGCATATAAAAATATATGCTGATAAAAATAGAAAGATTGAGCCTAAATTCCACTGGTATACACCAGAAAAAGGAGATTTTATAATAGCTTCAATTGATAAGAAGTTTTTAAATTATGAAGTAAAATGGGGAGTATTTAAGGTTTCATCTCTAGACTACAAAACTCTTAAAATAGAAAAAGGGCTAAATCCCAAAGATAATGCAATTTTTCAACATTATATAAACAACGGTTGTAAGGTAGCTAATTATTATATAGATGAAGATAAGGTTTATATAAAAAATGATGACGGTTCAACTATACAAATATATCCTACTGATATTAATGACATCGAAGAAAATAAGGAGTCAAATCATACAGATACAATAAGTGAAGATTCATTACAAAATAATAGTAACCGAGTTATTGAGAATAATGAAAATAGTTTATTATTTCCAATGATTTTTATAGCTTTAATATTAATAATTGTGTACATATATATCCAAAAAAGAAGAGCTTAAGCCAGGGTAATTTCATAGAGTTAAGATGAGCTTCGAGTAATCGAAGCTATTTTTAAGCCAACAGCTAAAATATTTTAAATTTTACATTTTCAATTTTAAATTGTACTGTAGTGGTATTTAATCGAAAGTTTTGTTATAACGACTGCAGGCGAAGACAGCACAAAGTTTCAACAAAACTAACCATAATTAATAAATGTGGTATTTAATCGAAAGTTTTGTTATAATCATATAGAGTAGGATAATAATATGTACTAATAAATATAATATTACAACATTAGTGAGGATGATAGAATGAAAGTAAACATAGATGGTTTGAATATAAGCTATGTTTGTGAAGGCGAAGGAAAAAATGTCTTACTATTGCATGGATGGGGAGCAAATATAACTACAATGCTACCTATACTTAATCATTTAAAGGATAGATTTAAAGTATATGCAATAGACTTACCTGGCTTTGGTGAGAGTGATAAACCAAAAGAGATTTGGGGGAATTTTGAATATGCAGATATAGTGAAGAAGTTTATAGATAAGATGGAAATGAAAGAAGTTATTCTTATTGGACATTCACATGGAGGTAGAATTTCGATTATATTATCTAATAGATATCCAGAACTAGTAAAGAAAATGGTTCTTATTGATAGTGCAGGTTTAATACCAAAACGCTCTATGAAGTACTACTTAAAAGTATATAGCTTTAAGACTTTAAAATTCTTATATAATACTATGTTGTTTTGGACTAATAAAGAAGAAAGAATGGAGAAATTTTATAAAAAATTTGGTTCTACAGATTATAGAGCAGCAGATGGTATAATGAGAAAGATAATGGTCAAAGTTATAAACCAAGACTTAAGACCACTATTAAAAGGCATCAAAGCATCAACACTACTTGTATGGGGTAAAGATGATACAGCTACTCCAGTTTATATGGGAAAAATAATGGAAAAAGAGATAAAGGACAGTGGATTAGTAGTACTTGAGAATGCAGGACATTATTCATATGTAGATCAATATAATAGATTTAAGTTAATATTAGATAGCTTTTTAAAGGATTAATAAATAAAATTAAAAGAACAATGAGCATCAATATTATCAAGGAGAGTGAAAATGATGGATGTGATTAGTAACAATTTATTTTGGATTTTAGCAGTGGTTACTGGAGCATTATGGCTAACAGCTGCTTTTTATAAAATTAGATTTTGTCTTCATATGATACAATTAGAAGGATATAAAAATAAAAATTACATAAACTGGCTTGAGGAGTTCGGTTATAAAGTTTTTACTAATAAAGTAAAGATGTCTTTCATAGCTATTAGTATTTTATCTGTACTATATTTAATTTCTTCATTATTTACAAAGAATTTAATCATATGGATAGGATATATAGTTTTATGGTCTCTATTAATTTTATTTAGTATAAACTTTAAAAAAGAAAAGGCTAAAAAAGAATTAGTTTATACTAAAAGAGCAAAAAGATTGTTAGTGTCTAATTTCATAGTTAATTTACTAGAATTAGCTTTAATAGCTGTAGTATTTTTCTTAGTTGTTGGATTAAAATATTACTATCCTGTAATATTGTTAGCTAGTGCAGTTATATATTATTTCATACCTCAAAATATGATTTTAGCAAATATACTAGTTAGACCAGTTGAAAATAGGGTTAATAAATATTATTACGATAAAGCTTATAATAAGGTTAGAAGCTTTAAAGACTTAAACGTAGTTGGAATAACGGGTAGTTTTGGTAAGACAAGTACTAAATTTATTACAGCTAAAATATTAGAAGAAAAGTATAATGTACTAAAAACTCCAGAGAGTTATAATACACCTATGGGTATAAGTAAAGTTATAAATAATACTTTAAACGACGAACACGAAGTCTTTGTGGTAGAAATGGGAGCTAGACAAATAGGTGATATAGAGGAAGTAGCAAAACTTGCTGGTCCTCAAATTGGTATACTTACTGCTGTAGGACCGACACATCTTGATACATTTAAAAACATAGATAATATTATGAAAACTAAGTATGAGTTAATAGAAGAATTACCAACGGATGGTATAGCTATATTCAATTACGACAACGAATATGTAAGAAAGTTAGCTGATAAGACATTTAAAGAAAAAATATTATATGGTATGGAAGATGTTGAAAAATTAGATATATATGCAACAGATATAGAAGTAGGAGAAATGGGTTCAACGTTTATACTTAATGATAAAGAAGGAAATAAAGTAAAATGTAATACTAAGCTGTTAGGAGAGCATAACATTTCAAATCTATTAGCAGGAGCAGCTACAGGAAAGGCTTTAGGATTGACTTTAGAAGAAATAGCAGAAGGCATATCTAAAGTAGAGCCAGTACCTCATAGATTGCAGTTAATAAATCCTGGTACAGGAGTTATTGTTATAGACGATTCATTTAATTCAAACCCAATAAGTTCTAAAGCAGCATTAGATGTAGTTAGTCAATTTAAAGAGGGAAGAAAAATTGTTATAACACCAGGTATGGTAGAATTAGGAGAACAAGAAGAAGAAGCTAATGAACAATTTGGAAGAAATATAGCTAAAGTATGTGATTATGCTATACTTGTAGGAAAAAATAGAACAAAACCTATATACAGAGGAATATTAGATGAAGGCTTTAATAAAGATAATATATTTGTTGTAAGCACATTAGACCAAGCAACAAATAAACTTCAACAGATTGTAAAACCTAAGGATGTTGTATTATTCGAAAATGACTTACCTGATACGTATAATGAATAAAATACATTGAATATATATAATATTGGAAAGGAGATATTGTATGAAGAAAAAGGTAGGGGTAGTGTTTGGAGGCAGAAGTGTAGAGCACGAAGTTTCAGTTATAACAGGATTACAAATAATAGAAAACATTGATAAATCAAAATATGATGTTATACCTATATATATAAATAAAGATGGTAAATGGCTTACAGGTGATAGTTTACTAGACTTTAAAAACTTTAAAGAAAATAAGTTAAATGATTTAAAAGAGATAGTAGTTATTCCAAAGAGTAATGATAATAAAATATACACACATCCAGAGAAAATAAAATTATTTGGGAAGAAGATATTAGATAGTATAGATGTTATTATTCCAGCTGTACATGGCACTAATGGAGAAGATGGTACTTTACAAGGATTATTTGAGCTAATGAACATTCCATATGTAGGTGGAGGAGTATTAGCTTCATCAGTAGGAATGGATAAAGTAGTTATGAAATCTGTATTTAAATCTTACGATTTACCTGTAGTAGATTATATATGGTTTTTCAGAAAAAGATGGAATGAAAACAAAGAAAATGTGATAAAAGAAGTAGAAGAGAAGTTAGGTTATCCTGTATTTGTGAAGCCTGCTAATCTAGGTTCAAGTATAGGAATAACTAAAGCTAAAGATAGAGAAAAATTAGAAGAAGCTATAGAAGTAGCTATAAGATATGATAGAAAAATTATAGTAGAAAAAAGTGTAGAAAATCCTAGAGAGATAAATTGTGCAGTATTAGGATATGATGATAACTTAAAGACATCCTTATGCGAGGAACCGTTAGGATGGAAGGAATTATTATCATACGAAGATAAGTATGTAAGGAGTAATACTAAAGGAGCTAAAGGAGAAAGAAGAGTTATTCCAGCAGATATTCTAGATAATATAAAAGAGCAAATAGAGGAACTTGCTAAACAAGCATTTATGGCTATAGATTGTAGAGGAGTAGCTAGAATAGATTTCTTAGTACAAGAAGATAAAGTTTATATTAATGAGATTAATACTATGCCTGGTTCTATTTCATATTACCTTTGGGAACCAATGGGTATATCATTTAAAGAATTAATAAATGAGCTTTTAGAAATAGCTTTTGTAACATACCAAGATAAACAAAAAAATATGTATTCTTATGATGTTGATTTATTTAAGAAAATTGATTTAGCAAACAACTCAGCGAAAATATAAAGATATTATATTTATACTGGGGCATGTAGATAACTTAGTCTACATGCCTTTCATATATAATCAGTCAATGAAAATAATATTTAATCAGAAATATATATGTTATAATATGGAATAGGAGTAAAAGAGAGTAGGTGTTAAATTGAATTATTTACATGAGAATGCAAAACCTTTTTATTTTAAAGGTAATAATATAGGAATTTTATTAATACATGGGTTTACAGGTTCACCTGCAGAGATGAGATTATTAGGTGAATATTTAGCAGATAAGGGTTATACAGTTAAAGGCATATTATTGAAGGGACATGGGACAAAGGTAGAAGATATGGAGCAGACAAATTGGAAGGATTGGATTTCTTCTGCAGAAACAGAATTGATACAACTTAAAAATAAATGTGACAAAATTATTGTAATTGGACTTTCAATGGGAGGAATAATAGCATTAAATCTGGCAGCGAGATTTGAAGTAGATAGTATTATTAGTATATCTGCTCCAATAAATATAACTAATAAAAAAGCATACTTTTCATCTATTTTAAAGTATTTTAAAAAATATGAATACAAGCCTAAAAAAGAACTAGCAAAAGATATAGAAGATTATCTTATAGGATATGATAAAACACCAGTGTCAGTAGTACCTCATTTATTAAAATTGATTAGAAAAACAAAGTGGAGATTAAGAAAAGTAAAGGCTCCTGTACTTATTTTACAATCAAAGAATGACAACACTGTAAAATATGATAGTGCAGAATATATATTTAATAAAGTTGGTTCTGAAATAAAAAAATTAGTTTTCTTAGAAAAAAGTGGACATGTTGTAACTGTTGATTGTGAAAGGGATAAAGCTTTTAAGGAAATAAATAAATTTATTAAAGATATAGGAATAGTTGAAGAATAAATTCACTTATAGGAATGTATTCATATTTTTAATTATGACAATACTTAAATATGACTAAAATAATACTTGGGAGGGGAATATAATGAATAGAGAAGAAGCTTTAAAGCAAGTTAAGAAAAATGTAAAAAACAAAAACCTTGTTAAGCACATGCTAGCAGCAGAAGCAGTAATGAGAGGACTAGCAGAAAAATTTAATGAAGATGTTGACAAATGGGGGTTAGCTGGATTAGTACACGATATAGATTATGAAGAAACTGCCGATGACCCTAACAGACATAGCATAGTTGGAGCTGAAATGCTACAAGAACTAGGTTATGAAGACGATGTTGTATATGCTGTTAAGGTACATAATGATGCACATGGATTAGAGAGAAAATCATTAATGGATAAAGCACTTTATTGTAGTGACCCTTTAACAGGCTTAATAGTTGCTGCAGCACTTATTTCACCAACTAAAAAATTAAATGATATCGATACTCAATTTGTAATGAATCGTTTTAATGAGAAGTCATTTGCTAGAGGTGCTAATAGAGAACAAATTAAAGCATGTAGAGAATTAGGTTTAGAATTAGAAGAATTTATTAGTATAGGTCTTGAATCAATGCAAAAGATTCATAAGGATTTAGGTCTATAATATTAAGATATGGAGGAGTGTTTATGAATACTAAAGAGAAGATAGTTGAGGTTATGAGGGAACAAGCCTATAAGCCTATGCTCAGGGAAGAGCTTGCTGATTTTTTTCAGATTAATCGTGATGAAGTAAAAGAGTTTTATAAGATACTTGATGAAATGGAAGCAGAAGGACGAATAATTAAAACTAGAAATAACAGATACGGAATACCAGAAAGAATGAATTTAGTTGTAGGGAAATTACAAGGTAATCCCAAAGGATATGGATTTGTTATACCTGATAACGAAGACTTAAAGGACATTTTTGTTTCTCCTTCTGACTTAAATGGAGCTTTGCATGGAGATAAGGTTGTAGTACGTGTATCTAGAACATATGAAGATTTAAGAAAACCAGAGGGAGAAGTTATCAGAATACTAGAAAGAGCTAATAAAAAGATAGTAGGTACATTTGAGAAGAGTAGAAATTTCGGTTTTGTTGTTCCAGATGACAACAGAATTAATATGGATGTATTTATACCTAAGTCTGAAATTAATGGAGCAAAAACCGACCAAAAGGTAGTAGTAGAGATTACAAAATGGCCTGAAAAACGAAGAAGTCCAGAAGGTAAAGTAGTAGAAATATTGGGAGATAAAGATGATGTTGGAACAGATATATTAGCTGTAATTAAAAAATATGGTTTATCTCAAGAGTTTCCAACAAAGGTTATTAATGAAGCCAAAAGCATACCAGATACTATTCCAGTAAGTGAAATAAAGCGTAGAAGAGATTTGAGAGATATGACAATATTTACAATTGATGGTGCAGATGCTAAGGATTTAGATGATGCGGTATCTATTGAAAAGCTCAATAATGGAAATTACAAGTTAGGTGTACATATTGCTGATGTATCATATTATGTGAAAGAAGGTTCTAAGTTAGATAAGGAAGCACTAAAAAGAGGAACTAGTGTTTATTTAGTAGATAGAGTAATACCTATGTTACCGCAGAAGCTATCAAATGGTGTATGTAGCTTAAATCCTAAGGTTCCAAGACTTACCTTAAGTGTATTTATGGAAACAAATGAAGACGGTAAGGTTTTAAGTCACGAAATAGTTGAAAGCATAATACAAAGTAAAGAAAGATTAACTTATACAGATGTATCAGATATTTTAGAAAAAGATGACCCACAATTAAAGCAAAGATATGAGCATATATTAGAAGAACTTAAACTTATGGAGGAGTTATGTAACATATTACAAGAAAAACGAGAAAAGAGAGGAAGTATAGATTTTAATTTTGATGAAGCTAAAATAGTTCTAGATAAAGATGGTAAGCCTGTAGATATAAGAAAAAGAGAACGTAGGATTGCTAATAGAATGATAGAGGAATTTATGTTGGTTTGTAACGAAACAGTAGCTGAATATATGTACTGGACAAATACACCTTTTATATATAGAATACATGAAGACCCAGATGTAGAAAGAATTAATGAATTTAATAAGTTTATACATAACTTTGGATATGTATTAAAGGGCACACAAGACATACATCCAAAGGAATTACAACAGTTATTAAAGAAAGTTGAAAGTACTAAAGAAGAAACAGTTATTAATACATTGATGTTAAGGTCATTGAAAAAGGCTAGATATAGTAGTGACAGTCAAAGTCACTTTGGATTGGCAGCAAGATATTATTGTCACTTTACTTCACCTATAAGGAGATATCCTGATTTACAGATTCATAGAATAATAAAAGAGCTTCTAAATGGTAAAATTACAGAATCTAGAATAGAAAAATTAAAAAGAAGAGCACCTTCGGTAGCAGAACAGTCATCGGTAAGAGAAAGAATAGCAGAAGAAGCAGAAAGAGAAACAGAAGATCTTAAAAAGGTTGAATATATGTCAGAAAGAATTGGAGAGATTTATGAAGGGATTATCTCAGGGATTACTTCCTTCGGTATTTTTGTAGAGCTTGATAATACTATTGAAGGTCTAGTGCATGTGAGTACATTAGTTGACGATTACTATCAATATGATGAGTTAAACTATTGCTTAATAGGAGAAAGAACTAAGAAGACATACAAGATAGGAGATGTAGTAAAGGTTCAGCTAGTAAAAGCAGATATCAGTAGTCGAGAAATAGATTTTATATTAATAGAAGAATAAATAATTGGCTAATTATGAAATACTTCATAATTAGCCTTAATTTTTATATCTAATATTTAACCAATGCTTTTGTCGAAAAGCGAAAGGCGAATAGCCAATAGCTATAGTTAATAGGCGAAGTTGCATATTGACTATATAATGACTATAAGAATATAAGAAAAGATGATATAATAAGTATTACAAGGGGGACTTATATGGGGACTATAGGTGCTATATTGTTGTTTATAATTTTATTACTTATTGTTGAAGTTTTTTCTATAGCTTTAAAAATTACAGGTTTAGATATTGACAAAGCAAGATTTCAAGTGATATCTATAATAACAAATACAGGCTTTACTACACAGGAATCAGAACTTATAACCCAACATCCTACAAGGAGAAAAATAGCACAAATACTTATGCTGATAAGTTATGTTGGATATGCAGCATTAATAGCGTTAGTATTAAATATATTGCAGAGTAGTAATAGGTTTTTATATATAACAATAACAATAATAGTTATAGCTTTCTTTGTGCTTATGCTTATTAGATATAAATGGGTGAGTAGAAGCTTAGAACAGTTAATTGAAAAGCAATTGTTAGGTAAAATGAAGAAGAAAAAATCTAAAACTGTAGAAGAGGTTTTAAAGTTAAATGAAGAATATGGTGTAGTTGAGTTTGTTATTGAAGAAGGAAGTATTCTTGTAGGTAAAAGTCTTAAAGAATTAGGGCTAACAAAGAGAAATATACAGATATTAAACATAGATAAGGGTTCAAAAATGATTCATTTTCCTAAAAGTAACTATGTTTTTGTAATAGGTGATAAAGTAAATGTATATGGTAATCTAGATAATATTAAAAGTTTGGTACTAAACCAATATCGTAAAGAAACTGTTGACAATTAACATAATATTTGATAAACTAAAATATAGACTGTAAACAATAGTGGTGATAAAGATGGCTAAAAACAGTAATAAAAAGATAATAGCTAATAACAAGAAAGCACGACATGACTACTATATTGAAGAAACTTTTGAAGCAGGTATAGTATTAAAAGGAACAGAGGTAAAGTCTGTTAGACAAGGAAAAGTAAATCTTAAGGATAGTTATGCCATTGTTGAGAACGGAGAAGTGTTTATATACAATATGCATATAAGTCCTTATGAAAAAGGGAATATATACAATGTAGACCCTTTGAGAGTTAGAAAGCTTCTACTTCATAAAAGGGAAATAAGAAAGCTTATAGGTTATACAACTCAAAAAGGATATTCACTTATACCACTTAGATTGTATTTAAAGAATGGTCTTGTTAAGATAGAGCTCTCTATTGCTAAAGGTAAGAAATTATACGATAAGAGAGCAGATATTGCTAAGAAAGATGCACAGAGAAGAATACAAAAGCATTTAAGTGCTAAATACAGATAGATTGTTAATAAGTTTATAATTACTAACAATTAATGTTAGTATTTTATATAAAACTAAATATCGTGGGGGCGAATTAGGTTTCGACGGGGGTATGGAGCCAAGAGTAGCGAGTCGTGGTTGGTTTGGTACCACGTAAAAAAGCCAAGCATAAAGATAAACGCTGAAGAAAATTACGCTTTAGCTGCGTAAGAACACGCAGCTCCCTTCCTCTAATAGTCCCGCCTATTAGAGTATAAGGGCCATCATTTGCGGGGAACTGCTGCAGGGGAGCTCCGACCTGTAGTAGAATACTCGGAGATAGTTTTATATGAAGCCTGTTGTTGGGCGGCATATAAGGCGAATGTAAATCAGCAACTGCACTCGGAGAAGCTCTTGGTGAAGTGCTTTCGGACGTGGGTTCGATTCGTAAGGAGTCGCCCTGTAAAGTGATTTACAGGTGAAAACCTGGCTTAATCGGTGAAGGCTAAGGTATATAGCTATGCTAACACCGAGGGGTGTGTGGGGAAACCCAACAGGCCCTGTATCGACTCATAGGCTGCTAAGTTTCTAATAGAGATATGCAGTACTAGGATGGAAGGGTTAACACTATAATATACCTTTCATAACACGCCAGGGAACTCTAAAGAGTTCAAGATATAGTCAGTGCCATAAGGAAACTTATGGATATCATGTCCCACCGCCTCCACCAAATATTAACCCCAAGATTTGCAAAATTGCAAATCTTGGGGTTTTATAATGCCATAAATTTTTCTATGAACATAAATTACCATAGTAAATACTGGTAAAATTATTTGAAAATTCAGCACAAAAAAGATAAAGTATTTATATGTATGAGTACAAAAGTCAAAACAGTAGTAGAAAGGGTGGTTCTTTGAAAAAAATAATCGCGTCGTTAACAGTAGCTACTTCGATATTAATCTCTTCTAGTTTGCCTGCCTATGCATATGATTTTTCATTGCCTATATATAAAAAAGGGACAAGACACGAAGATATTATACAGATACAAAAGGCATTAAAGGAAGAAGGAGTATTAAACATAAGAAACGTAACAGATTACTATGGAAATTTAACTGAATCAGCAGTAAAGAGTTTTCAACAAAGATATGGTTTATTAGTAGATGGAATAGCAGGAAAACAAACTATCAATAAAATGGAGTCCTTAGGATTAATCGATGATTCAAATACTTCTTATCAAGCAAGCAATCAAATTGTGTTTTCAAAAAGTATATATGAAAAAGGGGATAGGCACGAAGAGGTAGCCTACATACAAAAGGCATTAAAAAAAGCGGGGACATTTAATTTTTACAAGATTACAAATTATTATGGTACTATTACAGAAAAAGCAGTAAAGGACTTTCAGAGAAAATATGGTTTATTAGTTGATGGTATAGTAGGTCCAAATACGATAAAAAAAATGAGGAGTTTAGGTTTATTTAATGACGTACAAACTTATACAAGCAGAAGAGGTTATAGAAGATATGGAGAATATTTAGATTGGTGGACACAGGTAAAAGGGTCATTAGTTAACTGGTATGATATATTGACTATAAGGGATTTAGATACTGGTATAACTTTTAAAGTGAAAGTAACTGGTGGCTCACATCATGCGGATGTAGAACCATTAACAGTCAAGGATGCTCAAGCATTAAAAAAGGCTTGGGGTGGAACATATAGCTGGATAAGAAGAGCTGTAGTTGTTTATACAAAAGGAAGAGCTATTGCAGCTTCTATGAACGGAATGCCTCATGCTGGAGTTGATAATAAGCCTTCTAGAGTTTGGGTTAATTGGAGAAGTGGAGGCTATGGAGCAGGAACTAATTATGATACAGTTAAAGGAAATGGATTCGATGGGCATGTGTGCTTACATTTTAAAAACAGTAGAACCCATTCATCTAACAGAATAGATGAAGGTCATCAGACTCAAGTAAAAAGAGCAGCTGGGCTTATTAAATAAGCAGCCTAGCTGCTTTTTTATTGTATAACAAAGTATTTAAACCAACAGCTAATAGCTAGTAGTCAATAGCCAAAAATCGGTTTTGCCGATTTTTATTCAATCTTAACTGATAGTTTGATACAATTATATTATAAAAATTATAGATAGGAGAATTTCATGTATAAGCAAATATATATTAAGTTAAGTCAAATAGAGGGTATAGGAAGAAAATCCATGTTATTATTCAGAGGTTACATAAAAGACAATAATATAAAAATGAACACTTTAGATAATACAGATATTATAGAGGTTTATAGAAATATAAAAAGTATTGATAAACGAATAAAAGTTCCAACAATCGATGAGTTAAAAGTAGCAGATGAGAAATCGAATAAGATTATTGATGACTGTATTAAAAATAAAATTAAAATAACTACTATTGAAGATAAGAATTATCCCAATGAATTTAGAGAGATAGATGCGCCACCAATATTATATTATTCAAGGGGTAATCACAACTTACTATTACATGATAAAAAAATAGCCATTATAGGAACTAGATATCCTACCAATAGAGGAAAAAAGTATGCGTATGACATTGCACAATATTTTACCAACAGAGATTATGTTATAGTCAGCGGACTTGCCAATGGATGTGACACATATGGACATAGAGGCTGTGTAGAAAACAATGGAAAGACAATAGTAACTCTTCCAAGTGATGTATTAAATATATATCCTAAAGAAAATATGCAACTAGCAGAGAAGATAATAGAGAATGATGGTTGCATTATATCGGAATACCCAGTTAAAACACAGATAAAAGGTTATCAGTTTATAGAAAGAGATAGATTACAGGCTGCTCTTTCTAAAGTAGTTATAGTTATTGAAACTGATGTAGATAGTGGGACAATGCATACAGTTAAATTTACAAGGAAATATAAAAAGAGGCTTGCTTGTTTAACCTTTCCGAAGTCATTAGAAAAGTATAAAGTAGTTCAAGGCAATAAAATACTTTTAAAGAATAAAAATGTTATAAAAATATCTAATTTTTCAGATTTAAAAGATATAGAAGAGGTATATGAATAGCTAAGTAGCTCGTACTTTAATGTGAGCTACTATTTTTGTATTATTATTTATCATCATTTACATTTCTTGTACCCAGCACCTAAAAGCTACTTAAGTGGCTTCTTTAGGAAAAAACAGTATTCGTCACATTAAATTGCCATATAATTTAAAAAAAATTAATACATGTCGAAATTTGTTGACTATAAAGGGATTATTAAAATAAAATTAGAGAGTGCATATTTTAAAAAAGATTTAGGTCAGTATGCTGGATATGGGAACGTTTGCCAATGAAAGAGGGGAGGTAATATAAACAAACATTTAATTTACTTAACATTAAAAATACTAAAGAAAAAGAGGTGAATAAAAATATGGAGGCAAAAGTTAAGGTTACAAATGTAAATGCTAAAAATCAAGGAAATTCTCTGAAAAAAGAGATAGGACTATTTGATGCGATAACTGTAGTAGTAGGTGTAGTAATAGGTTCTGGAATTTTTTTTAAAGCATCTTCAGTTTTCAGTAATGCAGGAACTCCTTTATTTGGAATATTAGCATGGATAGCTGGCGGACTTATAACTATGGCATCAGCACTCACGATAGCAGAAATTGCTACTGCTATTCCTAAGACTGGTGGAGTTTTTGTATACCTTAAAGAGTTATATGGTGAGAAATGGGCATTTTTATTTGGTTGGGTACAAACTATGATATATGTACCAGGTGCAGCTGCAGCTCTTGCTATAATTACAGCTACTCAAGCAACATATTTTGTGCCTATGACTGAAATACAGCAAAAGATATTAGCAGTTGTATTATTATTTACAATTATGATAGGTAATGTGCTGTCTACAAAAGTTGGAAGTAAAATACAATCTATTTCAACAGTAGGAAAATTATTACCTATATTTATAATTATTTTCTACGGTTTATTTAAAGGTACAGCTCATAGTATGTCAAGTACAGCAGTGGGTTCAGCTACAGTTACAGGTTTTGGAGCTGCAATACTTGGAACTCTATGGGCATATGACGGTTGGGTAGGAGTAGGAAATATAGCTGGAGAGCTTAAAAATCCTAGAAAAGACTTACCTAAAGCAATTGTAATTGGACTATTAACTATAATTACTGTTTACGTCTTAATTAACCTAGCAATAATAAATGTAATTCCAGTTCAAGAAGTTATAGCATCTCAATCACCTGCATCTGATGCAGCTATTGTATTGTTTGGTAGTACAGGAGCAAGTTTAGTATCAGCAGGTATTTTAATATCAGTTTTCGGAGCTTTAAACGGATATTTATTAACAGGTGTTAGAATTCCATTCGCTATGGCACAGGATGGATTGCTTCCCTTCTCAAAGCAAATAGGTAAAGTAGATGAGAGATTCAATACTCCTCTTAATGCATTCATGTTAGAAGTGTTACTTGCATGTATATATGTATTTACAGGTTCTTTTGAAACGTTGACTACATTAGTAATGTTTGTACTTTGGATTTTCTTTACTATGACAGTTGCTGGTATATTTATATTAAGAACTAAATATAAGCACATCGAAAGACCTTATAAAGTGCCACTTTATCCTATAGTTCCATTGATAGGTATATGTGGAGGAGCATACATCCTAATTAATACTTTATTTACAGATACGACAAATGCACTTATAGGTATAGCGATGACTCTAGTAGGTTTACCTGTTTATATATACATTAAGAAAAAAAGTCAATAAATCAAGTGAAATCCAATGATAAGGTGGGGAAAATTTAAATTCCTCGCCTTATATAATATATTTTAACACATAATTTTTTATTAGAACTATAATAAGTTATGTTATTATATTGGTTGGAAATAAATCACAAACTATTTTAGAAAATTTAAAATGTAAAGAAAAGTTAAAAAACTAAACATTGACTTATCTAGTTAATTAATTTAAAATTTAATTAATAAAACTTAATATGGTGCTTTATGGTATTCTTGATTTAAATTTAAATCAAGAATTTAAAAGGGAAGTTTGGTGAAAATCCAACACGGTCCCGCCACTGTGATGGGGAGTAAATCTATATGTGCCACTGTTTCAAAATAGAAATGGGAAGGTATAGGTTTACTATGACCCTAAGTCAGGAGACCTGCCATAAAGAACAACACCGATATAACTCACGAGGATGGGGAGGTGTTACGGATAAGCGTAGTGACGCTTAATATGCGTTTGTTTTTGTGCTTATTTGTATACAACACCCTTAAGTTCCTCCAAGGGTGTTTTTTGTTTGCTAATTTAAAGGAGGCTTAATAACTATGAATTTTAATTATACTCAATTTATTACTAATCCATTTGTACTGATTTTTTTATCAGTTATTTCAGGATTAATTATTGGAAGGATAAAGATAAAAAATTTTAAACTAGGGAATTCAGGAGGATTATTTACAGGCTTATTTATAGGATGGGTTGTTTATAAAAAATATATTCTTCCTTATGAACATACTGAAAATGTACCTTTATATGTTAAAAAAATATTATTAAATGGGATGATACCAAGAGAGTTATTCCTTTTTACATTGATATGCTTTATAGCATCAGTTGGGTTACTAGCGTCTAAAGACATCGGTAAAGTTATAAAGAAATATGGATTAAAATTTGTTTTACTTGGATTTATTATTACTTTTACTGGTGCAGCAACTTGCTATATAATGAGTAGGTTTGGTGGAGATACAAACATTTATGCCATTGCAGGAACATATGTAGGTGCTTTAACGAGTTCTCCAGGCTTAGCAGCAGCACTTGAATCAGTATCTAGTTTTGGAAAGGAAACAGAGGCAATGGTTGGACTTGGTTATGCAGTAGGCTATATTCCAGGGGTTAGTGTAGTGATTTTTGCTATGAGGATTTTCCCCATGATTTTTAATATTGATATAGAAAAAGAAAAAGAGTTTTTTAAGCAGATAATGAAAAACGATGAAGAACAGTCAATTTCAGAATATAATCGTTTTGATGTATTATCATTTATTTTAGTGTGTTTAGTTGGTTTTCTAATAGGACAAATTGAAGTTTATATGGGAAATACAATTGGTTACTTTAGTTTAGGATCTACAGGTGGTGTGCTAATATCAGCTTTAATTCTAGGACATATTGGAGAGATTGGCTTTATGAACTTTAGAATGAGTCCTAAAACTCTAGGTGCTATAAGAGAGCTAACCCTTTCAATATTTCTTGCTATTGTGGGATTGAGATATGGATACTCGACTATAACCTCCATAAAAGGCGAAGGAGTTTATTTATTAATAATTGCACTTACATGTGCTAATGTATCAATATTAATAGGATTTGCAATAGGCAGATATTTATTTAAAATAAATTGGATTATGCTTGCAGGTGTTCTTTGTGGAGGAATGACTAGTACACCTGGATTAGGAGCGGCAATTGATTCAGTAAATAGCGATGATGTAGCTGCAGGATATGCTGCTACCTATCCATTTGCATTATTTGGAATGATTATCTTTATTCTATTTTTACTGAGGTTATCTGTTTAAATTTAATATAAAGCATTATTTAATTTGACATGTACATTATAAAGGAGCTGTAAGAGGAAAAAATTCAAACGGAGGGGGTTAATTTGAAAAAACTTATAAAAGACTACATTATTATAACTTTGGGGGTTGTTATAGTAGCGTTAGGACTTTCATTTTTTTTAGTACCTGCAGATTTAGCAGTTGGAGGGGTAACAGGACTTGCAATGGTTATTAATAATGTTTTTCCTCAAATACCTATTGGAGCGTTTATGTTTATTCTAAATTTAATACTATTTATTGTAGGTTTTATTTTAATAGGCTTTCAATTTGGAGCTAAGACAATATATGCTAGCTTTGCATTGTCAGGAGCTATATGGTCAATAGAAGGTATAGTACATATTCAGGAACCTTTAGTAAATGATATGTTTTTGAATTTAACCTTTGGGATACTTATTCAGGGAATAGGAATGGCAATAGTTTTTTATCAAAATGCATCAACTGGTGGAACTGATATTGTAGCTAAGATATTAAATAAATTCTTTGCAATTGATATTGGAAAGGCACTATTACTTGCTGATTTTGTTGTAACTTTTTTAGCAGGAATTACATTTGGGTTAGAACTTGGGTTATATGCACTACTTGGAGTTATTATTAATGCATTTGTTATAGATTACGTTATTGAAGGTCTAAATATGAAAATTAATGTTTCTATAATTACTTCTTACCCGCAGGAAATAAAGGAATATATAAACAAAGATTTAAATCGGGGAGCTACTATATATAAAGCCGAAGGTTCATATACCAAAGAGGATAGAACTGTAATAACTACAGTGCTAAATAAAAAAGAGTTTATTAAACTAAAAAAATATATTAGGAATAAGGACAATAGTGCTTTTGTTACAGTTTCAAATGTTAGAGAAGTATTAGGGAAAGGTTTTAGTTTAACTTAATGATATTTTACTAAGATAGGAGTTGGTTTATTGGCTAAAAACATAATGTTGCAGGGTACAGCATCATCAGTGGGAAAAAGTGTGTTAACTGCTGCCTTATGTAGAATTTTAAATAGTGAAGGTTTAAAGGTTACACCATTTAAGTCACAAAATATGGCGTTAAATTCCTTTGTTACATTTGATGGAAAGGAAATAGGAAGAGCGCAGGCGGTTCAAGCTGAAGCTGCAAGGATACAGCCGAGAGTAGAAATGAATCCAGTATTACTAAAACCTACAAGTGACATAGGAAGTCAAGTCATAATTAATGGAGTAGTTTATAAAAACATGAAGGCATCAGAGTATTATCAAGAAAAGGATTCTATTAAGAAAATTATTCTAGATTCATATAACAAGCTGGACTTAGAGTTTGACGCGATCGTTATAGAAGGAGCAGGAAGTTCAGCTGAAATTAATTTAAGACATAATGACATAGTTAATATGGGTTTAGCAGAAATGGTGAATTCTCCAGTTATTTTAGTTGGTGATATTGACAAAGGAGGGGTATTTGCATCAATTTATGGAACTATCATGCTTTTATCAGAAGAGGATAGGGATAGGATAAAGGGATTTATAATTAATAAGTTTAGAGGAGATATTGAAATATTAAATCCAGGAATTAAGAAAATTGAAGAGTTGGTTAAAAAGCCATGTTTAGGAGTAGTACCATATATAGAAATTAATATCGATGATGAAGACAGTGTAACAACTAGATTTCACAATTCAAGTGATGGGGAAATAATTATTGGAGTAATAAAGACACCTTATATATCTAATTTTTCAGATTTTACTCCATTGGAATTAGAAAAAGGGGTTAGTGTCAAGTACGTCTATAATAAACAGCAATTTGAAGATGTAGATTTGATAATTTTACCAGGAAGTAAAAATACAATAAACGATTTAAGACATATTTTAGACAATGAATTAGATAAAGAAATATATAAGAAGCATAAACAAGGTATACCCATTATAGGAATATGCGGTGGATATCAGATGCTAGGACTAGAGATTAAGGACCCTTATTGTGTAGAGTCTAGTATTGAAAGAATAAATGGACTAGGCTTACTTGATATAAAAACCACTATGCTAAAAAAGAAGAGTACAAGACAAGTGAATGGAAAAACACTTAATTATCTTAAAGAATTTAACATACGAGAAAATGAACAAGTAACTGGATATGAAATACACATGGGAGATACAAATATTGTTGGCACCAGCAAACCAGTAATTGAATTAAAAGATGGTAGGTTAGATGGAGCTGTTAATGAAGATGGAAACGTGCTTGGAACCTATTTACATGGTGTTTTTGACAACGATAGCTTTAGAAGAAATATTATTAGCATGTTAAGAAAGAAAAAGAATTCAAAAAATTACAACTGTTTACAAAATTATAAGGATTTCAAGGAAAGAGAATATGATAAATTGGCTGATGCTGTTAGAAAAAATGTAAATATAGAAGCTATAAAAAAGATAATGGGGTTATAGATATGGATTGGATTAAAATATTACTAATAGCAATCATTTTTGACATTATAATAGGTGACCCTCCTAATTGGCCACATCCCATTCGATATATAGGAAGTGTTATTAAGGTATATGAAAAAGCTATTAGAAAACAAAAGTGGTTTAATCTAAAAGTTGGAGGCTTTTTTTTAACTGCATTAACATTGATTACAGTAGTTTTTATAGTAACTTTATTATCGGAAGTAACTAAAATTATTCACCCGGTGTTTAATAGTATTGTTTCAATATATTTTACATATACAGCATTAGCGACTAAATGTCTTCATGTGGAAGCTAAAAAAGTTTATACAGCAGTTAAATCAGATGATATAAAGCTTAGTAGAAAAATGCTTTCATATATAGTAGGACGTGAAACTACCAATTTAAACTATCAAGAGATAATTAGAGGGGCGGTAGAAACTGTAGCAGAAAATACAATAGATGGAGTATTAGCTCCAATGTTCTATTTTATAGTCGGTGTATATATAGGTTATCCAGTTCATATGATTATTCTTTATAAAACTATCAACACTTTAGATTCTATGGTTGGATATATTCAAGAATCATACAAGGATATAGGTTACGCATCTGCTAAGTTAGATGATATAGCAAACTTTATACCAGCTAGAGTTGGAAGTATTTTAATGCTTTTATCAGGCTTTATATTTAGATATAACGTTATAAATGGAGCTAAGATTCTAATTAGAGATAGAAGAAATCATAAAAGTCCTAACTGTGGATACCCTGAGTCAGTTGTTGCCGGATTACTTGATGTCCAATTAGGGGGAAGTAATACATATTTCGGACAAATACTTTATAAACCGACTATTGGTGATAAAAACAAAAAGTTAACAGCAATAAATATTGTGGATTCTATCAAAATTATGTATGGAGCACAATGTATTTTTATACTTTTAATATTATTAATGATTTTCATATAGAAAGGGGGTGATAGGTTTGAATAAACACGGGGGATACTTTGGTGAAAAAACAGATACAGTAATAGACTTTAGTGTTAATGTAAATCCACTTGGAGTACCCAAAAAATTAATTCACCACCTAAGTGATAGATTCGTAGAACTAGTAAGATATCCTGAAATAGATGGAGGGAAAGGGAAAAGTTTAATTGCTGAGTATGAGAATATTAATGAGCAAGAAATTATTATAGGAAATGGAGCAACAGAACTTATATATTTGTTTACAAGGGCTATGAGACCTAAAAAAGCTTTGATAATACAACCAACCTTTACTGAATATGAAAGAGCTTTAAAACTGGTTGATTGCAAAGTACATAATATTTTAACTAACCCTGAAAATAGATTTAATATTAATTTGAATAGATTATTATCAAAAATCGAAGAGATAAAACCAGATTTAATTGTACTATGTAATCCCAATAATCCAACGGGAACATTTACCCATATAGAGGAATTTAAGATAGTGTTAGATAAGCTTAAGGAAATAAATGCTTGTTTGTTTCTTGATGAGTCATTTATTGATTTTTCTAATGGGAGTTCTTATATATCATTAATAAATGAATATCAAATTTTTATTATAAGGTCTATGACAAAGATATTTGCAATTCCAGGACTTAGACTAGGTTATGGTGTAGGGAATAAAGAGCTTATATTCAGGTTGAATAAGATAAAAGAGCCTTGGACAATTAATAGTTTTGCATTAAATTCAATACCTATATTGCTAAAAGACTATGAATATTTAGAACAAACGAAAAAATGGTATACAAAAGAGAAACAATATCTATTTAACGAGTTAAAAGCCACAGAAAATATATATGTATATAAAAGTGAAGCTAACTATTTTCTATGTAAGCTGTTAAAGGGTAGTGCTACAAAGATGAAAGAAGATTTATTAAATGAAAATATTTATATTAGAACTTGTGAGGACTTTTATGGGTTAAATCATACATATATCCGTGTTGCAGTTAGAAGTCATCATGAAAATGTTAAATTGATAAAAATTTTGAACAATTATGTTCAAAACTAAACAAAAATAAAAGGAGGAGCAAATATGAAACGTAATGTAAAAATTTTATCATTATTATTAGTGTTTTTAGTTGCTTTTTCAACAATATCATTTGCTTCATCAGTAAACTTGAGTTTAGATGGTCAAGATAAGGAAATAATAACAGAGCTTAAAAATGGAAGAACGTATGTTGAAGAGAACAGTTTAGAACAATTTGGTCTTGAAGCTTTTAAAACAGGTGATACAGCAATAGTTAAGAATGAAGAGGTAGAAATCAAGTTTACTTTAAATTCTAATGATGTAACAGTTAATGGAGTACCATTAACTTTAGATGCAACATCTTACGTAAAAGAGGAGAAAATATATCTTCCTTTAAGGTTTATACTAGAAACAGTAGGATACGAAATAAGATGGGATGGAGAAAATCAAAAAGTTATTGCAGAAAAAATAGATGAAATTAGTTATCCTATAACTTTCACAGATGGTGATAATAAATATACTGTTGACAGAGAACCTGAATCAATAGTGTCATTAGCTCCAAGTGTTACTGAAACTTTATTCGCAATAGGAGCAGGAGATAGAATAAAGGGAAGGACTCAATATTGTAATTACCCAGAAGAAGCATTATCTATAAAAGAAGTTGGTAATATGACAGACCCTAATATAGAAACAGTTATTGGATTACAACCAGATATGGTTATAGCTGCAACTCACTATAAAGAGGAGGTATTAAATAAATTTAAACAAGCAGGAATATCAATAGTAGCACAATCTTCACCTAATTCTATTGATGAAATGTATCAATACATTATAGACTTAGGTTTAATAGTAAATAAAAAGTATGAAGCAAGGGCATTAGTTTCGAGTCTGAAAGCTAAGGTAGAGAGAACAAAAGAAGTTACAAAGTATATACCAAACAATCAAAGACCAGCAGCTTACTATGTAGTAGGAACAGGTCAGTGGGGGGAATATAGTGCAGGTAGAGATACCTTTATTTCAGAGTTTATTTCTATTGCAGGAGGAATAAACGTAGCTGATGATGTAACTGGATGGAAGTATAGCTTAGAAAAGTTAATTCAGCATGACCCAGAAATTATGTTTGGACCAGAGTTTGCGTATGACACGATGAAAACAGGAGAAAATTATAAAGCATTAACAGCTATTCAGGAGGAGAATTTTGTAATAGTAAATCCTGATATATTCAGTAGACCTTCACCAAGGGCAGTAAATGAAGGATTAAAACTATTATTAGAAATATTTCATGAAAACAAGATTGAAGAATTAAACTTCTAAAGTGGTGTGTAAAATGTCATATATTAATAATAGAAGATTACATAAAGTATATATCAGTTTATTAATAATAGTATTAATAGCATTAGTTTTAATATCTACGTCATTAGGTACAGTAAATATTCCTGTTTCTAATGTGGCCAAAATATTGTTAAGTAAGATAAAGCTAATAGGAGAAGAAGTAGATATAAGCGATATAAAAAAATCAGATGTATTTATTATACTTAATCTAAGACTTCCTAGGATAATACTAGCAGGCTTGGTAGGAGCGATTCTATCCTTAGTAGGTGCATCCTACCAAGCTATTTTCAAAAACCCAATGGCTGAACCCTATGTTATGGGGGTATCATCTGGAGCAGCTTTTGGAGCTACTATTGGAATAATCTTAAGATTAAATACAGGATACTGGGGATTTGGTTTTGTTTCTATCCTTGCTTTTGCTGGAGCTTTGGTGACAACTATTATAGTCTATAATCTAGCCAGAAATGGAAATAGGATATCGACAACATCGATTTTGCTTGCTGGTATAGTTATGAGCTCCTTATTATCGTCTATAATTTCATTAATGATGATATTTAATCATGATGAATTAGGCAATATTATTTCTTGGACATTGGGAAGTTTTAATGGAGCCAATTGGAAACAGATAATAGTAATATTAATTCCTTCAATAATAGGATTAATAGTATTAACATCCTTATCTAGAGAAATGAACGCTATAGTTGTAGGGGAAGAGGATGCACAAAACATTGGAATCAATGTAGAACGTACTAAGAAACTAATCCTTGTGGTTTCATCTTTTCTTGCAGCTTGTGCAGTATCAGTAAGTGGTATTATTGGGTTTGTAGGGTTGATTGTACCACATTTATTTAGATTAATATTTGGTGCAGACCATAGAATATTATTACCTGTTACATTAGTAGGAGGAGCAATTTTTCTAGTAACTTGCGATACAATAGCAAGAACAGCTTTAGAAGGAGCAGAAATACCAGTTGGTATAATAACTTCTATATTTGGAGGCCCATTCTTCTTGTATTTATTAAAGAAGAGCAAAAGTAAAAAATTGGTATAGCGGGGTATATATATGAAAAATTCAGTTCAAATAAAGGAATTAGAGTTTAGCTATGACAGAGCAATTGAAGTACTAGATTACATAGACTTTAGTATTCCTAAAGGTAGCTTTGTAAGTGTTCTGGGACCAAATGGTAGTGGTAAAACTACATTACTTAAAAATATTTGTAATTTGTTAAAGCCTAATAAAGGAAATGTACTAATTGATAATAAGGACGTTAGAACAATAAAATATAAGGAATTAGCTAAAAAAATGGCTGTAGTACATCAAGGAAATGACATAAGATTTAATTTTTCTGTATTTGACATTGTATTAATGGGAAGGTTTCCATATTTAAAGAAATTTCAACAAGAGCAAAAGGTAGATATCGAAGTTGCTAAAAAAGCAATGAAGAACACCTCAACTTGGCATTTAAAAGAAAAAAACATAAATGAAATAAGTGGAGGAGAAAAACAAAGAGTTATGATTGCTCGGGCATTGACACAACAGCCTGAAATATTACTTTTAGACGAGCCTATTTCACATTTAGATATTAAACACCAAATTAGCATATTAAATTTATGTAAGAAACTAAATACAGAAAAGAGCTTAACTATATTGACAACTTTACATGACATTAATTTAGCTAGTAGATATAGTGATTATATAGTTCTTCTTCATGAAGGCAAGGTCAAAATAGTGGATACGCCAGAAAAAGTAATAACGAAGGAAATAATAAAGGAAGTATATGGAGTAGATGTAGAATTGATTAAACTGTCTGAAGATAGTAGACCATATATAATTCCAAAAGAAGTATTTTAAAAGTTCAGTAAAAGCCACTTTATTTACACATAGGTGAATAGAGTGGCTTTTATATTTCTCAAAAAACATATGTACAAACATTAAAATTTAATTTATAATTGTTCAGTAACCTTTTTTAATATATTACAAATAGATGCCAAAATAAGGAGTAGTATAGCATGAGAGAAAGATTATTTGATGCTAAGGAATATATATTAGATAATGGAATACAGCTTGTTACAATAAAAAAGGAAACAAAGCTTGCATCTATTCATATAGGTTTAAAAGTTGGTTCATTGTATGAAGATATGGATGAAAAGGGTATTAGTCATTTTATAGAGCATATGTTGTTTAAAGGTACTGAAAAAAGAGATAACGCACAGGTTAATCAAGATTTAGAGGAAAGAGCAGGCTCATATAATGCCTATACAGATTATACAAGTACTGTATATTCAATTACTTCTTTATCTGATGAATTAGAATCATCTATAGAAGTTTTGTATGATATTATAATCAATTCAACATTTCCAGAAGAAGAGGTTGAAAAGGAAAAAGGAGTAATATTAGCAGAAATAAGAAGTAGCGTTGATGATATAGAGCAATATAGTATAAATAAAGCCCATGAATATGCCTTTAAAAAAAGCCCCCTTAGACATGATATATTAGGTGAAGTTAGTACAGTAAAAAGTTTTACTCGGGGGCAGTTAGTAGAATTTTATCACTCATACTATGTACCAAATAGATGTGTAATTAGCGTTGTATCTCCGTATGCCCATGAAGATGTTAAGACATTAATAGAAAAGTATTTTATTGAATGGACAAAAAAAGAGATAATTGAGAAGGATGTAGTTGTAGAGAAAAACATTGGTATTGAAAAGGTGACCTATAAAAAGCACATTGAACAGAACACGTTAGTATACTTATATACATTTCATGGACTTACACGCTTAGAAGAATTAACACTTGATATATTAAATCACAGACTTGGAGAAAGTTCAAATTCTATACTTTTTAGAGAATTGAGAGAGAAAAAGGGATTAGCATATGATGTTTACTCACAAATGGATACTACTGAGTCAATAAAGACATTATATATATACACTGCAGTAGGAAAAGAACATGTATATAATGCAAAAGAAATAATACAGGAATGTATAGATAAAATAAAAAATAGAGAGATTAGAATTGATGAAAAAGATGTAGAGCTTATGAGAAAAATTATTAAGACTGCAATTGCATCAATATTAGAAAACTCACAAGGGTTAGGAAATTATGTTTTACATCAAAAACTTATGGGAAAAAGAATAGACGCATTTATAGATGATTTAGAATTATTAGATAAAATTCAAACAGAAGATGTTTATAAAATAGCGAAAAAAGTTTTAGATAATCCTACTATTCATATATTACTCAATAAAAATTAGCAAAAAATGGTGGAAAAGCTCCACCGTTTTTTTATTGACTAAAAAAGTATATTTACATTATAGGTTGTAATTAAGTTGAATACAAGTTTTAAAGGTAGAGAGAATATTTGTAAGATTATTATCGAAAAGCGAAAGGCGAACAGCGAATAGCCCAATTCTTTCTAATACTCTCCTGAGAACTAAGAACTGAATCAAATGCTACTAACTAATAAATCGGCTTTAGCCGATTTTGTTTTCTTTAATGCAAGTAACCAAAATTTTCTTGCATATATAACTTGTTATTTATATAGAAATATGTTACAATCATTTTAAGTAAATATTACAAAAATATAAAAAATATACGAATATTTTTTAACAACTCTTGCCTAAAAGTAGAGAATAATACTATTTACAATAATAAAAATATATTATAATGCATAAATAAACAAATTAAAGCAAATGAAAAAATAAAATTTATTGCAAGAAATGAAATGAAACTTGCAAATAAGGGCGGGGAGAAAAGGAGGTAGCCTAATGGCAAAATCAAATAATAACATATCTAAGAAAAGTACTTATAGTGTAGTAGATACAATCAAGCCTAATTTATTTAAAGATACATTTCCTTATTCTGAAATACCTAAGGTTAGTTTTAATAACGTTCATCAACCAATGGATTTACCAGAAAGTATATGGGTAACTGATACTACGTTTAGAGATGGGCAACAGTCGTTATCCTCTTTTACAGTTGAACAAACAGTTACATTATATGATTATCTCAATAAATTAGATAATAATTCTGGAGTAATCAAACAAACTGAATTTTTTTTATATACTGAAAAGGACAGATTAGCTGTACAAGCCTGCATGGATAGGGAATATAAGTATCCAGAAATAACATCTTGGATAAGAGCAAAAAAAGAGGACCTAAAATTGGTAAAGGATATGGGAATAAAGGAGACAGGAATGCTTATGTCTTGTTCTGATTATCATATATTTAAGAAGTTGAAAATGAATAGAAAGGAAGCATTAAATAATTATTTACAAATAGCTGAGGAGGCTTTAGCTAGTGGTATAAAACCACGATGTCATTTAGAGGATATAACAAGGGCAGATTTCTTTGGGTTTGTAATTCCTTTGGTGAGTAATTTGATGGAGTTATCAAGAAAGTATAAAACAGAGGTAAAAATAAGAGCCTGTGATACATTAGGACTTGGAGTGCCTTATGTTGGTGTGGAATTACCTAGAAGTATTCCAGCTATTATACATGGACTTAAATATTATTGTGGCGTTCCATCTGAAAGCTTAGAATGGCATGGGCATAATGACTTTTATTTAGTAGTTACTAATTCAACTACAGCGTGGTTATATGGAGCATCATCTGTTAATGCAACTTTATTTGGTATAGGTGAAAGGACAGGAAATTGTCCACTAGAGGCAATGCTTATACAGTATGCACAATTAAGTGGAACTATGAAAAATATGAATTTAAATATAATTACAGAAATAGCAGAATATTTTCAGCAAGAAATGAACTATAAAATACATCCTCGTACTCCATTTGTAGGTAGTGAATTCAATGTAACTAAAGCAGGAATACATGCAGACGGTTTATTAAAGGATGAAGAAATATATAATGCCTTTGATACTGAAAAGATACTTAATAAACCAGTAGTAGTAGCAGTAAATCAGTATTCTGGACTAGCAGGAATAGCAGCGTGGATAAATAGCTATTTTAGAATAAAGGGTGTTGATAAAATACAGAAAAATGACCCAAGAGTTTTTCAAATAAAAAAATGGATAGATGACCAATACGATAACGGTAGAACGTCCTCGATTAGAAATAAGGAACTTAAAAAAATAGTTGAAATTTATTTTCCTGAATTAGTTAATAAAGGTGAAGTAGAAGCAGTATAAAGAGAAAGGAGTTAAAATATGAAACTCACTGTAACTGAAAAGATTATAAAACAGCATTTAGTCAAAGGTAGTTTAAATAGGGGTAGTGAAATAGGAATAAAAATTGACCAGACTTTGACTCAAGATTCTACAGGTACAATGGCATATCTTCAATTTGAAGCTATTGGAGTGGATAGGGTAAAGACTAAAAGGTCAGTAGCATATATCGACCATAATATGCTTCAAACAGGACCAGAAAATGCCGATGACCATTTATATATACAAACAGTAGCTAAGAAATATGGTATATATTTTTCAAAACCAGGTAATGGAATTTGTCATCAAGTACATTTAGAAAGATTTGGAATACCAGGGCAGACTCTTTTAGGCTCTGACAGTCACACACCAACTGCTGGAGGATTAGGAATGCTAGCTATTGGAGCAGGAGGACTAGATGTGGCTGTTGCGATGGCAGGTGGAGAATATTATATCAATATGCCACAAATAGTAAAAGTAGAGCTAAAAGGGGAATTATGTCTAGGCGTGTCAGCAAAGGATATCATATTAGAAGTTTTAAGAAGATATACAGTAAAAGGTGGAGTTAATAAAATATTTGAATATTGTGGCGAAGGAGTTAAAAACTTGACTGTACCTGAAAGGGCTACAATAACAAATATGGGAGCAGAGCTTGGTGCTACTACATCGATTTTTCCGTCTGATGAAGTTACCTATGAGTTTTTAAAGGCACAGGGACGAGAACAAGACTTTGTTGAGATAAAAGCTGATGAAGGAGCACATTATGATGAAGAAATAGTGATTAATCTTAATCAATTAACACCATTGATAGCCTGTCCCCATAGCCCTGATAATGTAGTAACAGTTAAGGAATTAGAAGGTAAAAAAGTTAATCAAGTAGCCATAGGAAGCTGTACAAATTCTTCATATATGGACTTAATGAAGGTTGCACAGATTCTACAGGGCAAAACTATAGCAGAGAACATTTCACTAGTGATATCACCGGGTTCAAAGCAGGTACTAAATATGCTCGCGGATAACGGTGCATTATCTACAATGATAAAAGCAGGAGCTAGGGTACTCGAATGTGGATGTGGACCATGTATTGGTATGGGACAAGCTCCTAATACTAATGGAGTTTCGTTAAGAACATTTAATAGAAATTTCAAAGGCAGGTCAGGAACAGTATCAGCAGATGTTTATTTAATAAGTCCTGAAGTAGCTGCAGTATCTGCATTAACAGGATATATTACAGACCCAATTACCTATTTAAAAGATAAAAAAATAAATGCAATCGATATGCCTAAAAAATTCTTTATAAACGATAACTTAATTATTTCACCTGCACCTGAAAATAATGATGTAGAGGTAATAAGAGGACCAAATATAAAGCCTTTTCCAAAGACAGAGCCTCTTAAAGATAAAGTAGGCGGTAAAACTCTTATAAAGGTAGGAGATAATATTACTACTGATCATATTATGCCTTCAAATGCAAAACTTTTGCCTTTCAGATCTAATATACCGTATCTATCCGAATATTGCTTGACCCCATGTGATTCAGATTTTCCTAAAAGAGCAAAAAAATTAGGTGGTGGAATGATAATAGGAGGTATAAATTATGGGCAGGGTTCTAGTAGGGAACATGCTGCATTAGTACCATTATACCTAGGAATAAAAGCAGTTCTAGCTAAATCATTTGCACGAATACACAAACAGAACTTGATTAATAACGGAATTTTACCACTTACCTTCGAATCTGAAAAGGATTATGAAGATATAGACATAATGAATGATTTAGCAATTGAAAATATTTTAGAGAGCATCGACAAAGGCGTGATTATTGTAAAAAATGTAACCAAGAATGTTGAATACACTATGACGTTAGATGTTACAGAAAGACAAAAAAATATTTTAAAGGCTGGAGGATTATTAAATTTAATGAAAAAATATAGATAACTTGAAAGGAGAATATAAATGGCTTTAAAGGTTACATTAATCCCAGGAGATGGGATTGGTTTAGAGGTAACATCAGCTACAAAGGATGTAATAGATGCCAGTGGTGTAGATATTGAGTGGGAGATAGTAACTGCAGGTTCTTCAGTAGTGCCTGCTTATGGAGCCCCTCTTCCTCAGTATGTTATTGAAAGTATAAAAAAGAATAAAGTGGCACTAAAGGGACCCATAACAACTCCAGTAGGTAAGGGATTTAGAAGTGTGAATGTGGCTTTACGTCAGAATCTAAATTTATATGCTAATGTTAGACCTATAAAGTCATATGCAGGGATACCATCTTTATATGATAATGTAGATTTAATTATAGTAAGAGAGAATACAGAAGGATTGTATTCAGGCGTAGAGCATATGGTAGGAAATGATGCATCTGAAAGTATAAAGATTGTAACGAGAAAGGCTTGTGATAGAATCATTAAGTTTGCCTTTGAATATGCTAAAAAAGAAGGATATAAGAAAGTAACAGCAGTGCATAAAGCTAATATCTTAAAACTTTCAGATGGTATGTTTTTACAAAGTGCCATAGAAAGCTCAAAAAAATATAAAGATATACAATTTCAAGACATGATAGTAGATGCAATGAGTATGAAATTAATACAACAGCCACAAAAATATGATATAATAGTAGCTCCTAATCTATATGGTGATATCCTATCAGATATGGCAGCTGGATTAGTTGGGGGATTAGGAGTAGTGCCGGGAGCAAATATTGGTGACGATATAGCTGTATTTGAACCAGTACACGGGTCAGCTCCAGATATAGCAGGAAAAAATATAGCAAATCCTACTGCTACTATATTATCTGGAATAATGATGCTTAAATATTTAGGAAAGTATGAAGAAGCTGAAAAAATAGAAACAGCATTATCTGAAGTAATCAAAGAAGGAAAAAGCTTAACACAGGATTTAGGAGGAAATTTAGGAACTAGAGAATTTGCTAATGAGATAATCAAAAGAATGGAATAATAATATTATATTATTAGCTAATCAAATTAAGGTGAGGTGTTTGAATGAAGAAATTTAAAAGAGTTTTAGTAGCGAATAGAGGAGAAATTGCAATAAGGGTATTTAGAGCATGTAAAGAATTAGGAATTAGAACAGTGGCTATATATTCAAAAGAAGACAAGAACTCTCTTTTTAGAACTAAAGCAGATGAGTCATATTTGATAGGTAAAAATAAAGGGCCTATTGAAGCTTACCTTAATATAGATGAGATAATTAGCCTCGCTTTAAACAAAGGAGTAGATGCTATACATCCGGGATATGGTTTTTTATCTGAGAATGCAGAGTTTGCTAGGAAATGTGAAGAGGCTGGAATAGAGTTTATTGGACCTAGCTATCAAATGATAGAAGAACTAGGAGATAAGATTAAATCTAAACTTTTAGCACAAAATGTTGGAGTACCAACTATTCCTGGAGTTGAAAAACCAATAAAATCAGAGGAAGAAGCTTTAGAGTTTGCAAGAAAATGTGGATATCCAGTAATTCTTAAAGCTGCTGCCGGCGGCGGTGGACGAGGAATGAGGATAGTTAAGGATGAAAAGGATTTATTAACTCAATTTAAAAGTGCTAAAAATGAAGCTAAAAAAGCTTTCGGAATAGATGATATTTTCATAGAAAAATATCTAGAAAAGCCTAAACATATAGAAGTACAAATTTTAGGAGATAAATATGGGAATGTAGTCCACTTATATGAAAGGGACTGTTCAATACAAAGACGTCATCAAAAGGTAATAGAATTCACTCCTGCACTTTGTCTTACACAAGTGCAAAGAGAAGCTATTTGTAATGATGCATTAAAACTTGCAAAAGCAGTTAATTACAGAGGAGCAGGAACAGTAGAGTTTCTTTTAGATAAGGATGGAAACCACTACTTTATTGAAATGAATCCTAGGATACAAGTTGAGCATACCGTTTCAGAGATGGTTACAGGTATAGATATAGTACAAAGTCAAATTTTAATAGCTCAAGGTTATTCTTTAGATTCTAAAGAGATTGGGATTAAGAGTCAACAGGATATACAGCCTAGAGGCTATTCAATACAATGTAGGGTAACAACAGAAGACCCACTTAATAACTTTGCACCAGATACAGGAATTATTGATATATATAGAACTAGTTCAGGATTTGGTATTAGATTAGATGGAGGTAATGGTTTTACAGGCTCAGTAATAAGTCCTTATTATGATAGTTTATTAGTAAAAGTCACTTCTTGGGCTAGAACCTTTGAAGATGCCGTTCGAAAATCGGTTAGGGCAATAGGGGAGCTTAAGATTAGAGGAGTAAAAACAAATACAGCTTTTCTTATAAATGTTTTAAATCATGAAACCTTTTTGAAAGGTCAGTGTGATACTAACTTTATTGAAAATAATCCTGAACTATTTGATATAACTCCAAAGGTAGATGTAGAGCTAAGGGTATTAAACTATATAGGTGAAAAGGTAGTTAATGAGACAAAGGGAAATAAAAAGGACTTTGATGTACCTATAGTGCCTAAAGTAGAAGACAGATTGTTATCAGGTACAAAGCAACTACTAGATGACAAAGGACCTAACGGAGTTGTAGATTGGATTAAGAATCAGAAAAAGCTATTATTAACAGATACAACTATGAGGGATGCTCATCAGTCCCTTATGGCTACAAGAATGAGAACTATAGATATGACTAAAATAGCCAAAGCTACTTCAGTATTGGCTAAGGATTTATTTTCAGTTGAAATGTGGGGAGGAGCTACATTTGATGTAGCCTATAGATTCTTAAAGGAATCTCCATGGAAACGACTAGAAGAATTAAGAAAATTAATGCCAAATATATTACTACAAATGCTTATTCGTGGGTCTAATGGCGTAGGATATAAAAATTATCCTGATAATGTAATTAGAGAGTTTATAAAGGAATCAGCAGAAAGTGGGATAGATGTATATAGAATATTTGATTCCTTAAACTGGCTTAAGGGAATGGAAGTAGCAATTGATGAAGTATTAAAATGTGGGAAAATAGCAGAGGCATGTATATGCTATACAGGGGACATATTAGATGATAAAAAAGATAAATACACTTTAGATTACTATGTAAACTTAGCTAAAGAGATAGAGAAAACAGGTGTGCATATCTTAGGAATAAAGGATATGTCTGGGTTATTAAAGCCTTATGCTGCATATAAGCTTGTAAAAGCACTGAAAAATGAAATAGGTATACCAATTCATCTTCATACCCATGATACAAGTGGAAATGGTGTAGCGACAATACTAATGGCAGCAGAAGCAGGATTAGATATAGCAGATACTGCCTTTGATAGTATGTCAGGTTTAACGAGTCAACCACCATTAAATTCAGTAGTTGCAGCATTAGAAAATACAGATAGGGAAACAGGGTTAATATTAGATGACATTCAAAAAATCTCTAATTATTGGAATGCAGTTAGACCAGTATATAGTCAATTTGAATCAGGACTGAAATCAGGTACAGCAGAAATATATAAATACGAGATACCAGGAGGTCAGTATTCTAATCTTAGACCTCAGGTTGAAAGCTTTGGACTTGGTCATAGATTCGATGAAGTAAAGGAAATGTATAAAAAGGTTAATGAAATGTTAGGAGATATAGTTAAAGTAACCCCATCTTCAAAGGTAGTAGGGGATATGGCAATTTTCATGGTAAAAAATGATTTAACACCTGAAAACATATATGAAAAAGCTAAGGATATGAGTTTCCCTGATTCAGTAGTTACCTATTTCAGAGGAATGATGGGGCAGCCTATGGGTGGATTCCCTGAGAAGCTACAGCAATTAGTCTTAAAGGGTGAAAAGCCTATTACTTGTAGACCTGGGGAGCTACTTGAAGCAGAGGATTTCGATAAAATAGCACAAAAACTAAAAGAAAAGTTTGATATAGAGCCTACTAAGAAGGATATTTTAAGTTACGCTTTATATCCAAAGGTATTTGAAGAGTATCTCAAATATATTAAAGAACACGGGGATTTAAGTAAAATGGGAAGTGATATTTACTTCCATGGCTTAAATGAAGGAGAAACATGTCAAGTTGAAATAGAAGAGGGGAAAGTATTAGCTATCAAACTATTAGAAATAGGGAAACTAGATGAAAAAGGCAATAGAACACTTCAATTTGAAGTAAATGATAGTAGAAGAGCCATAAAGATACGTGATAAAGCTAGTACTGTAGCAGCAGAAAAATCTGATTTAGTACAAAAGGTTGACCCTAATAATCCATTAGAGATAGGAGCTAGTATTCCTGGTACAGTTACAAAAATGTTAGTTAGTCCAGGTGAAAAAGTGAAAGAAAATCAGACTATAGCTATTATTGAAGCTATGAAGATGGAAACAAATATTACAACTTCAACATCTGGAACAGTAGAAGCAGTAATAGCTAAAGAAGGTCAACAAGTTGAGTCAGGACAGCTAATAATTAAGCTAAAAGCTTAAATTATTAGTTACCTATATACCCAAATTAACTCATTATCAATCCCCCATAAAGCGGCCGTAGGCCGCTTTTAATTACTCTTTCGCATTTCAGCAATAAGCAAATCAACCATTCTTCCATAGCTATGAACCCCATCCTTTTGCATATTAGATTTAAGATAAGTATCATTTAATTCAGTAGATGCTTTTTCAATGGACCTTCATATTGCTTCCAAAACTCTTTTATATATTTTAAATCACGATATACTTTATCAGTATATTTCTTTGCTAATTCTATATATCTATCCCTATCATATTTGTATAATGCATTCATTGAATGAATTAACGCTAATAGATTTCCTGAATATTTAAATTCAATATCAGGGTGCATATTACATGTAAGATATGCAATATAGTTTGCTTCGTCCTCTCTTGCAAAACCACGCTGATGTGCCATTTCATGGCATATAGTAGCAGGAAGCATTGGAGCAGGGGTTTTTGTATTTACATTTGCTTCTCCGGTAAAGGGAAAGTATATACCGGTAATCCCCATATAACATAAAGCTTCAGATAAAAATACACCTTTAGGTATACCATAGTTACCACTAAGCTCTGGAAAAATGTCAGATACTTTGTTATACCCTATTTTAGACCTTTTATATAGCATCGATTTTTGATATGAAAATGTCATTATGCCGTTTTCATTTTCAGTAACTTTTTCTCTTAGTCTATTGGTACGATTTATTAGTACTTCACAAAGTAATTCCAATTCATCTATAGAAGCCTTAGATGTATTAAGTCCCGATATTTCACCAAAGGATAGACGGTGATAGTTAAGTCCCCACATAGTTATAAACATAAAATATACAATGCTTATAAACATAAGAATATTTAATATAAATGATAGTAATGTATATTGCCAGTTTGATTTTGAGTTTATAAGTTTAGTGATGGTTTTAATTAAAGTAATGATAAATAATATTATTATTGATAAAACAATAAATTCACCTATAGAAAAACTTACTATCCCAGTTATTGAGCTTAAAATTTGAATAAATATTTTATTAATTTTAGTTGAATATATTTTCTCTACAAAAGTAGGATGATGGGAAGAAATATGAGTAATTAGTATTCCGAGTGGTATTAAAATAATTAAAGATAATTTTTTTAGTATGTTTTTATATTCCATATATCATTTACCTACTTTCTAATGTATAGTTTAAATATCCTTTTTGTAAAGCCTATATATTCTATAAAGCTGTCCTCCAGCACCCTCTACACTACGCCTAGATTCTATGTTCATTTCTCCTATAGTTGAGCCTTCACCATATGTATAACCTTTACGTTTGCTTTCTACCATTAATTTATAAAAGATTGCTCCATTTACAGCTTTATTTCTAAATTTAGGAACTACAAACTGAACAAATATTCTCATGCCTGTAATTCTATGTTTATACCATAGGTACTTTAAGAAACCAAATGGTAGTAATTTACCATTTAGTTTTTTTAGCACCTGATTATAATCTGGTAAAGCTATTACAAAACCTATGGGTTCATTGTCTTTATTAGAACGAGCCATATAAAGTAAGTCTGGGTCTGCAAAGGATTTTAATGCATTAACCTCAGCGTTTAATTCTTCTAAGGATGGTGGAGTAAGATGTTCCCAAGATTCAGGCATTGACACATCTAAGACCTTTTTCATATCTTTAATTTCTCTATCTAGATTTTTAAAATTAAATTTATCTACTCTAAAATCAAATTTTTTCATAGCATATTCTACTACTCGTTTAAATTTTTTTTCTGGTACAGTATTAGGATCAAAATAATATGCTAATAAATCTATGTCTTTAACAAAGCCATATTGGTCGAAAAATTCAGGATAGTAACTAGGATTATATGAGTTCATTAATACAGGAGGCCCATCAAAACCTTTAACAAGCAGTCCTCTATTGTCATCTCCATTAGTAGGAGATACAGGGCCAGTAACTGAGTTCATTCCACGTTCTTTTAACCAATTTATTGCTTGGTCAAGTAATGAAAAAGCAACCTTTTTATCATTTATAGATTCAAATAAACTTATATAACCTTCCTTTTTGTTTTTTTCTTTGTTTAGCTTTTCATTAATGCCAACAAGTATTCTACCAATTGGTTTATTATCCTTATAAGCTAAAAAGAATGTATGAGGACCACACATAAATAATGGATTATTTATTCCCTTTAGAGTTTTATACATGCTATGTTTCAGTGGAGGAACCCAATTAGGGTCATCTTTATATAATTCCCACGGTAAGTCAATAAATGCTTTTAATCCCTTTTTATCTTTAACTTCTATAATGTCTATCATAATTTAAGCCTCCCCCTTTGATGTTTCCATTTCAAGAATCATTTCTTGGAACATATTTCGGTCAATTGGATAAAAGTATATACAAATTATACCTATTAAAAGAAAAATGCCGGGTATAGGACCTAATAAAATTCTAATTGTCCATAATACTTGACTAGACTGTACAGTATCAGGTATATATCCTACATAATCAAGTACCATACCAGAAATACCTATAGCAGAAGCTGTACCAACCTTTTGTAGGAATGTTAAAACTCCATAGTACATACCTTCACGTTGTTCTCCAGTTTGAACTTGTCCATAATCAATGCTATCTGGAATTATAGAATGGGGTATAACATGGGCAGCTGAAACCCCTATACCTATTAAACTTGCCATGATAAAGGTTGTTACAAGCATTCCAGGTTGAATGAATGTAATACCAATAATACAGATTCCAAAAAAACCTATACCTAATATGTAGGCACGACGTTTGCCTTGATGTTTGCTGACCTTAACCCAGAAGGGTATAAATATAGCTGCAACAATGAATATAAGACCTACGATTATTTCAAATTGATTGTCCAACTTTAGCCAGTATTTAAAGAAATACATAAACATAGCTTCAAGTAAGTTAATAGCAGTCCATGTCATTAAAAACATTAGTAATATAAATCTAAAGGGTTTATTTTCCCATATTGTTTTAATATCTTTTTTTACTGAAAATGAAGATTTGATAGGTTTACCTCTTTCACGACCTCCTAAGAAAGGGAAAAGAGGTGCTAAACCTACACTTATACCAAATACGATTCCCATAATAAGAAATCCTTTAATATCAGACGAATATCCATCAACAATTAATTTAGGTACAATAACTCCAACTAAACCACCTAATATTGAAAATAACATTCTATAAGCAGTAAGGGAAGTTCTTTCGTCGTAGTCATTAGTCATTTCTGCGGTAAGTGTTTGATAAGGAACCATAACTGAAGTTAAAGCTGTCATGTGTATTATGTAGGTTATAGTAGTGTATATAAACATTTCGAATTGAGTCCAATTTTTAGATACTGTCCACAATAAGAAAAAGGTTAATCCTAATGGAATAGAACCAAATAATAGAAACACTCTTCTTCGTCCCCATCTCGAGTTAGTGCGGTCAGAAATATTGCCTATCAAAGGGTCGGTTATAGCATCCCATATTCTTCCTAGTAGAATAGCTGCACCAGCATATGCTGGTCTTAAGCCTACGACATCAGTTAAATAAAATAAATAAAAAAAGCCTATTATGGTATTTGATAAGCAACCAGCTAAATCCCCAATACCAAATAATATTTTTTGATGAATCTTTAGTTTTTGTTCTGTTTTTATAGTCAAAGTGATAACCCCCTTATAAGATACTAATATAATGAAAGGATATATTATACATTTATTATAACTTATTTAAATGTTACAAATAAACACCATTGACATAAAAACTTTATTTATTTACATTGAATCAGAATAAAAAACAGTAAAGCATACAAACTATACAAAAAATGTAAAATATAGAATGGGTAAATGCAATACAAAATTTATTGAAATATATATCTTTATATAACTTTTACAAAAACTTCTTAAGAAATTAACATTATAAATATAAAATTATATTACAAGGATATAGGGAGATGATTAATGTGTTCATAACTACACACAGATTAATATCTTTGAAGATATATGATTACGTTAAGACACATTTTAACATTGAATTGGACAAAAACCATTTCATGTATGGTAATGTAAAGCCAGATATAGCATATAGGTTATTTACTAAATCTCATACTATGAAGGATTCATTAGGTTTTGTAATTGAAGAAATTAATAGAATAATTAATGCTGAAAATATTACATTAAAACAATTTTCCGTAGATTTAGGAGTAATAAATCACTTTATGACTGACTTTTTCTGTAGTGCCCATTATTATGAAGATGAAATAGAAGGTAATATGATGGAGCATATTATGTACGAATACCGTATACATAATAGATTCAAAAAGATAAATAAAAAAGACATATTAAATATTTCTGACTATGAACTAGGAAAGCTTAAGAGAAGTAATTTATTAAAAACTATATTATCTGTTGAAGAATCGTATAAAAATAATAAATGGAATATAGATAATGACTTAGTCCATGCGTTGAAAGCTTGTTTCCTTGTCACCTCTTATGTAATAGAAAGAGCAATTTCATTACACAGAAAAGAAAAAGCTGCGTAGCATAAAGCGGTCCTTTAAAGGACCGCTTTACTTTTTACACCTTTGTTTTTAGCAAAAAGCGAACAGCTAAAAGCAAGTTACCTGCTTTCATTATTTCCTCCTTAAAACAAAGATATATAATACACTTAAATAACCTATGAATGCAAGAAAAGTATAAGCATACATTTGAGGTTGATTAGATACATATGCAAATACAGGTATATTTAATATTAACATTAGAGGTAGTCCAAGGAATAATCCAATTGCACTTCCTAATACGAGATTTTCTGCAACTGGTGTTTCAAAATTAGGGTCAACCTCTTTTAATAAAGCAAGTCCAGTAGAGATTGTACCAGTCAACATACCATATAAAGCAACTATGTATTCAAGAATATGTTTCTTAAATATTTTTTTACATAAAAAGATTGTATATAATACCGTAACTAATCCTCCTAAAGAAGTTATCAATAATATAGGCACTATATATTCTTTAAGAGTATAAATAGATATAGCAGATATTGAAGCAGTTATCATAAAATCGAAGGCTCCACCTGATATTCTTTGTAGCAAGTAGTTATTTGGATAATTGTGTGTCATTTTTCCTCTTTTCTTTTGAAAATCAAATATTACTCTAAGAAGGATAGCATATATTGTACCTATAATAAAGTGGAATCCCCAAAGAAGCTGAGATAGAGTTTGTCCGAAATTACCTAATGGGTTTAATACAATAGATAAACCTCTAAGAGTAAGATAAGTAGCTAAATATACAATTCCTATTAAAAACAACTGAATAGAGATTCTATCTATCGAACCACTAAGGGGTATATCTCCTTGTTCACTTTCTTCATAAATTTTTTTAGGTTCAGTAGTTTTTGGCTCAAGAATCTTATAAGCCTTTTTCTTATGGGTTAAGAAGTTTATAAGAAGTATACCTATAATACAAGCCCATAAAAAACCTAATGTTGCAACAGATAAACCAATATTTCCACCATTAGAAAAACCAAGTTGTTCCCACTGTGTACCTATAGAGTATGCTTGACCAGGACCTTGACCATATCCTAATGGTAAAAGTAAACCAAATGGAGGAAATAGGTCAGGATACAAAGTATTGACTAGTATTAAAGAAACACCTAAGCCTACTATACCTTGAATTAGGTATGTAGAGACAATATAAGCCCCAGTTTTAGTAACTTCTTTGTTTTTTTCACGATTTCTGTCTTTTAATGCTAAAGCTATAAATCCTATGGCCATAAGATGGTATACGATATTACCTAGTCTTTGAATATCCAAATCCACTATATTTAATACTTCTGGACCAAGTATAAGACCAATAAAACCAGCTACCATAGATGTAGGTATTATAAACCTTTGTAAAAAATGAACCCTTCTTTTAAGATAAGTAGCTATTCCAAGAAAAAGAGATAATAAAGTAAAATCTACAACAATTGACCATGATGCATCCACTTAAAGTCCTCCTTTAATTTGTTATGATACAGTTGTTTTTGGTATGTTTTTAGAGACTTCTGCTTTTTTCTTTAATATTTCTAGAGCTTTTACCCACTTATAAGCAGAAACACTAGAATCATCAAATATAAACCTGTAAAGAGTTTTTTCATAATAAAATTCGAGTTTGTAATTTAATTGAACATTTGCTCCATTAATTTTGTCTAGTTCAAAAGTTAACTTATCTCCTAATGAACTAATAAAATTAAAGGTTTTATGATTTATATTTATGTCACCAATAGAAAATTTCTTAAGTGGTTTTAGCCCACGACCTTTAAAAAGTGTCACTTTTTTGTCTTGTAGAATATTTTCTTCTAAGTTATCTTTAGAATTGTATATTATGCTTTCAAGGTTCTTTAGTTGCCATTCATTCCAGTCTCGTGTATTATTAAAATAAAATTCCTCAGAGCCCTTGTCTAAGAACCCGTATTCATTATAATAGGTAGTGTATCCACAGCTTGTACAATAGAATTTGTTGTCATCAGATTTTAAAGACCCAATAGTCTTACAATGAGGACAAGTGAATATAAAAAGTTCTAGATTTTCTGCTAGTTTCTTACCTTTGAATGGAATCATATGTTTCTTTTGATATTCATATTCATCATGTGCAAGGGCTTGGCAGAGCTTTTCATAAATTTCATCAGTTGATAAAGACGAAATTTCTTCAGGAGTTAATATTTTTTTATATGAAATGAAAATTTCACCCTTACGTGAATGTTTGGCCCATCTTGGTTTAGCTAGGTGAGCCCCTTTCATTAAAGATACAACAACTGGAATTTTAAGCATTTTAACAAGTTTAGCAGTAGGATATAGTATTTTTTCTGTTTTACCATCCCAATTTCTTTTACCTTCAGGGAAAATTCCTACTATTCCTTTGTTTTTTTTCACTCTAATAATTTCTTTTACTGTTCTAAGGTCAGATAAAAACTTAGTTTTTGGTATAGCTCCTATCAATTTTAGTAAAAATCTTAAGCTACGTATTCTAAAATGGGCATCTGATGTTACATAATATACAGGCTCGTCTATATATATCCCCATATAAAAAGGGTCCCAAAAGTTAGTATGATTACCGAGTAGTAAGAACGGTGGTTTAAGATTATCTATATCTTTAGTATCAGCCTTAATATTGTGACTTTTCTTTAGATAAGTACCAAGGGTAAGTTGTAAAAAGTTGTAGAATGTTTTAGAAGTTTTTCTTGTTTTTTTAGTCAAGATAGAAATCCCCCTTTAAACAAATAAGATTATGAAGTTTTTAATATAAACTGTATTTACAAAATTGTAACATACTTGATTATTAGTCTCCATCAACACTGTGTTAAATTTCATATATATTTATTACCCTCTTTTAATTATATAATATCAGAAAACATAAGTATATATTTAAACTTAATGAAAAAACTATTATAAACAGAAGATATAAAAACAGGAGGATAATATAATATGGAATTAGTATCAGAAAATACCCTTTGGACTGAAATAAATGATATACCAAGGAAATTTACATATTTAAGCGAAGATATTGAATGTGATGTTGCTATTATTGGTGGGGGAATAACAGGAGCTATTTGCGGATATTATTTTGCTAAAGCAGGAATTGATACAGTAATTGTAGATAAAAATATTGTAGGGTATGGTAGCACCAGTGCATCAACTTCTATACTTCAATATGAGATAGATACAGATTTGACTGGATTAAAGATGATGATAGGAGAAGAAAAAGCTACAAGGTGTTTTAAATTATGTGAAAAAGCAGTATATGATATAGGGAGTATTATTGATACATTAGATGATAAGTGTAGCTTTACCTATAGAGATTGTTTTTATTATAGTAAAAATGAAGCAGAATATAAAAGTATGAAAGATGAATATGAATTAAGAAAGAAAAATGGTTTTGATGTGGAGTTTTTAGATGAAAACTCAGCAAAAAATAGATTTTCATTTCCAGTAAAAGCAGGGATATATTCAAACAGTGGTGCTGCTGAAATTGACCCATATAGATTTACCCATGCCCTTATATCTGATGCCTTGAATAATGGAATGAGAATTTATGAAAATACTGAAATTTCAAAGATTATTAATAAAGATGATTATGTAATTTTATCTACAAGAAATAGATTTAAAATAAAGGCTAAAAAAGTAATTATAGCAACAGGATTTGAGGCTATAAACTATGTAAAAGAGAAAATAGTTAACCTTTATAGAAGTTTTACAGTAGTTACTAAACCTATAAAGAGCTTTAATGGATGGCATAATCAATGCATTATAAGGGATACAGAATCACCATACACTTATTTAAGAGCAACGTTAGATAATAGAATAATTATCGGTGGAGAGGATTTACAAATAAAAAATAGGGGAAGTAAACTATCTAAATTAACTAATAGCGACCCTATATCAAAGGAAAAATATAATACCCTATTCAATAATTTAAAATCATATTTTCCTGACATCAATGATTTAGAGATAGAATATAATTTTAATGGAATATTTGGTGATACAAATGATAGTTTGCCTTATATCGGAGAATATGAGGGATTACCTAACTGTTATTTTTGTTTAGGATACGGAGCAAATGGTATTCTTTATGCTATATTAGGAGGACAGATGCTAAGGGATTTATATCTAGGAAATCCATCACCTGATTTAGAATTATTTAAATTCAATAGAAAAAGTACATTACAGGAATTATATTGAAAATGGGCTGGTTGGATCCAGCCCAGTATATACTTAAAAATTACTCTTGTATATTATTTTCTTTAAGATATTCCTTTACTGCATTTTCAATTCTTTGAAGGCCATCCTTAAGCATGGAACGTGGACAACCAAAGTTTATACGCACAAATCCGCTTCCACCACGTCCAAAGGTATATCCGTATTTGAAACCAACCTTCATTTTTTCAACTGCAAACTTTTCAAGTTCTTCATCAGTCATACCTAGTTCATTGAAATCAATCCACGCTATATATGTTCCTTCTGGCTTTATGACTTTAACTTTAGGTATATTGTTTTCAATATAGTCTACCATAAAGTTTCTATTTTCTTCTAAATATTTAACAACTTCGTCTAGCCATTCTTCACCATAATTATAAGCAGCTTCTACAGCTTCTATAGAGAATAGATTTTTTAGACAGATTTGCATCGCATCTGCTACATAATCAAAGGCTTGTCTTAATTTGGGATTAGGTATAACAGTAATAGATGCCTTTAATCCTGATAAGTTAAATCCTTTACCTGGACCAAATACAGTAACAGTATTCATCTCTAATTCTTTAGATAAAGATGCAATAGGTATATGCTTATTTTCTGAGAAAACTATGTCTGAATATAGTTCATCAGATACTATAACAATATCATTTTCTAAACAAATTTCACCTATTTTCAACAATTCTTCTTTAGTGAATACCTTACCTACAGGGTTTTGTGGATTACATAATATTATCATTTTTACAGTTGGGTCTATTTGTTTTATTAAACCATCAAAGTCTACTTTATATTCACCATCTTCATAAATCATTGTGTTATGCACTACATGTCTACCATTCATAGTGATAGAGTTAAAAAATCTATAATATACAGGGTCTTGAATGATTACTTTTTCGCCGGGCTTAGTAAATGCATTAACTGCGACTGCAATAGCAGGGATAGCTCCAGCTGTATTTCTAATCCAATCCTTTTGTATATCCCAACCATTTCTTCTTTTCTGCCAATTTATTATAGCTTCAAAGAAAGAGTCTTCACGTACTGTATATCCATAAACTCCGTGCTCAGCTCTCTTAATCATAGCTTCTTTAATAGGTGGGGCAACTTCAAAGTCCATGTCAGCTTCCCACATTGGTAAAAGGTCATTTGTACCAAATTTTTCAAGCATACCATCCCATTTTTCTGAATGTGTATTCCAGCGATCAATAATTTTATCAAAATCGTATTTCATTTTACTCCTCCTATACTAGTTTAAATTGAAAAGTAGGAAATATAGCCAAAATTAATATTTGACTAAAAATAATTACAATTGTTTAATAAATTACACTTATTTTTATTTTATTAGTTAATCGTTAATAAGTCAATTATGCCTACCAAAAACATTGTCAAAAAAGTAAGAAAATAATTAGTGGTTTAAATCGTCACAAAGTTGTCACAAGATTTTTACATAATTTTACTTGAATAACGTCGCAAGGTGTCGTAAAATGTAAATGCAACACAAAATGAAATAAAATTTAGACAGAAAGGTGGAGATATGGGAAAGAAATAGAATTTATTTCATTGTGTATTGTTAAATACATAAATAGATAGTTGCAAAATACAAAATTAAACTTATCCACAGAAAATTAGTAAAAAAAATA
>NZ_ARZA01000124.1 GCF_000387765.1 Caldisalinibacter kiritimatiensis | reverse complement strand
ATGGATAAACCATTCCTGGACTTGGCTCCCATTTTTCATTTAATCTTCTCTTTATTTCATCTATAATCTCGTTACCATAATAGCTCTTTTCTGTTAATAGATGAAGTATATATAATTTCACAAAAGATGTAGTACTTATTTTAGAAGGAAACTGCCTATTTCGTTTTTCTTTATAATTACTCATTTTATCACTCCTGTACTTTTTTCTTAATTTTAATAAACTCTTCGTAACTAATACCAAAGTTACCTATCTCTGGACTGTTATCTATCAAATGACCGTGACAATCTGAACCACCTGTAATAATTAAATTATGTTCTAAAGCTATTTCTTTGTATAATTTTATATGTCTATTATTATGTTTTGAATGATACACTTCTATGCCATCTATACCTGCTTTGATAATATCCTTTACACTATTCTTATTATTAATTAATCCTGGATGAGCAAGAACGGATATTCCTCCAATATTATGCACTATTTTAATTGCTTCTTGAACAGGAAGTCTATATTTCTCAACATATGCGAAACAATTTTTTCCTATATATTTTTCAAAGGCTTCTTCATAATTATCAATATATCCTTTTTTCATTAATGCAGCTGCTATATGAGGTCTACCTATATTACCTTTATAAGCTATACTTTTAACTTCATCAAAACTAATATTAATACCTAAACTATTAAGTTTGTTTACAATTTTTTTTGCTCTTTCTTTCCTCGTTTTCTTAAATTTATCTGTAACCTCTTTCAGACTTTGTGATTTATAATCTATAAAATATCCTAATAAGTGGACTTCCTCATCATTAATTTGACAACTTAATTCGATTCCCGGAACTACATAAAGTTTATTATGTAAACTCGCCTTTTTCATGGCATTTTCGACACCTGATACTGTATCATGGTCAGTTATTGATATTACTTTCAGTTCTTTTCTAATAGCCCATTCTACAACTTCTTCAGG
>NZ_ARZA01000123.1 GCF_000387765.1 Caldisalinibacter kiritimatiensis | reverse complement strand
TTTTTAAGTTACCATCCTTAATCATTTCTCTTAAAACTTCTCTTGGTAATGTTGACATAGGAAAACTCCTTTCTGTTTTAATTTGTAGTGTTAATTATTACCAGAAAGGAGTTTTGTTTTTCACTTAGTCACAGATTTATTTACATTACCTTGTTCCAATTTTATAAGCCTCATCATAACTATACAGAATTGTTTTTTCAAAAGATAGTACATAAGAGAACTGTCCATTTGTGTTTTTCTACTATTTTAATCCTTCTTCTATAATTTTCATTAATTCATTTGACTCTCCTGCATTATTTTTATACCATAGCAAATTCTTTTTCTCTTCTTCTTTTTCTTCATGTATTGGATTCATATATCCTTCAAAAAACTTTTCAATTTCTTCATAGGTTTTTAAGCTTTTTTCCTGATTATTCTTTATCTTCTGTAT
>NZ_ARZA01000122.1 GCF_000387765.1 Caldisalinibacter kiritimatiensis | reverse complement strand
AAAGAGAAAAAAGAAATACAACTAAATAAGAATCAAAAACTACAAGGAAAAAAAGAAATAAAAGTATTGTTTGAAGAAATGGATGGACTTTGGATAAATATGCAAGGTAAAGATAAAAAGTCAAAGAAGAAAGAGATGAAGGAATTAAAATTAGGTATTTTTTATGAAGGTTGGGAAAAAAAGCATGAGAAAAAAGATAGATATGTAGTAAAAAATAAAAAAGCCTATGTAAGCTTTGGAAATAGCAAAGATTTTAAAAATCTGAGAGAAGCAAAGATAGCTAAAGAGTACAACATAGATGAAATAGAAACAAAGATAGTAAATGGTGATGGAGCAAAATGGATAAAAGAAGTTGCCAATGAAGATAATTCACATTTTCAATTAGATCCATTTCACAGAAATCAAGCAGTACTTAAAAATGTAGAAGATAAAACAAAAGCAAAGAAAATAATAAAAAAATTAAGTAATGGTAAGATAGAAGAAAGTTTAGAAATGATAACAAAACTAATGATAGAGAACAATGACAATGAAGAAAAGATGAAGAAACTAGAAAACTTATATAATTATATAGTAAATAACAAAGAAGGTATAGTACTTTATAAGCTTAGGTCAGACATAAATATATCCAATCCACCGAAAGGTGTAAAATAC
>NZ_ARZA01000121.1 GCF_000387765.1 Caldisalinibacter kiritimatiensis | reverse complement strand
AGCCTGAGCATAATTAATGACTGTTTGATGAGATACTTTTATATTAAAGATATCATTCATTATTCTAGACACAACTCTAGATGAAAGACCATAATTCACATAAAAGGTTAAAATGTATCCTATGGTATGCAATGAGTTATGAGCTCGTGCTAGGTCAACCTTAGGTCTATTAGGAGTATTTGATTTGAGATTTTTTAAAGTAAAATTAAAATCTCTGTAGATATAATGAAGCTTAAAATTACCAGGGTTATCTTTATATTCTTGTTTTTCTTCTTTAGATAATGAATTTAGATTATTTTGATAAAAACTACAATTGTTGTTTCTACATTTGTAAATGCTAAAGTTGCTTCTAGTTTTAACTTTATCTAAAGCACGATTACAATATGGACATTTATATAATAGAGTATTTTTAGATTTATTCTTTGTAAATGTATTACCACATACTTTACATAAGTATTGACCCTTTGAACCATTATTGTCGTAGATATATTCTCTAGGAGCATTACAATGAGGACAATTATCAACTTTTGGTTCTGTTGAATTTTTTCTACGATTAACTGATTTAAGAGGTTTACCATGATTTAGTTCATAATCTTGTAATAATTGTTTATAATCTAGAGAAGTAGGTTCGTCAACTATTGGTAATTTTTCATCAACTTTAAAACTTGTGTAAGGTTTATTAACTGGTTTATTTTTCTT
>NZ_ARZA01000120.1 GCF_000387765.1 Caldisalinibacter kiritimatiensis | reverse complement strand
TGGTGACCCATCGGCGACTCGAACGCCGGACACCCTGATTAAAAGTCAGGTGCTCTACCAACTGAGCTAATGGGTCATAATATGGGGTGGATAATGGGATTCGAACCCATGGCCTCCAGAGCCACAATCTGGCGCTCTAACCAACTGAGCTATACCCACCACAACTGGTGCGCCTAGGAGGATTCGAACCCCCGACACACGGATTAGAAGTCCGTTGCTCTATCCAGCTGAGCTATAGGCGCAT
>NZ_ARZA01000119.1 GCF_000387765.1 Caldisalinibacter kiritimatiensis | reverse complement strand
CTCAGCAGATACTTCTATTCCGTATATGTCTTTTAATTGATCATGTATATCCCTTGTTGACATACCCCTTGCATACAGTGATATTACTTGTTCTTCTATACCTGAGATGTTTCTTACATTTTTAGGAACGACTACAGGTTCAAATTCTCCTTTTCTATCTCTGGGTATATTTATTTGCATATCTCCATAGTTAGTCTTTACCTTCTTTTGAGTATAACCATTTCTTCTATTATCTGTTCTCTTATTAGTTCTATCTCCTTTTTCATAACCTAATTCCACCTCTAATTCTGCCTCTAGCATTTCTTGTAGGGCATCTTTAAACATATTTTTTAAATATTCATGTAAATCTCCAGCTGTTTTTAAGTTACCATCCTTAATCATTTCTCTTAAAACTTCTCTTGGTAATGTTGACATAGAAAAACTCCTTTCTGGTTTTGATTTCTAGTGTTAATTATTGCCAGAAAGGAGTTTTGTTTTTCACCTAAGCACAGATTTTTTTACACTACCCATCTCACACTAGGGTTAAGATATGCTACTTTTGAAATTGAAGAAATACCAGGACAAATTGATATACAGGCAGAAATAAGTATTCCACAACATGAGTATATAATAGGTGGAGGTAATGACCAAGTAACTGTGCCAAGTAGCTCAACTATGTTTTAGGTTGGTTTCAATAAATATATTATCTTTGGAAAAAATGCTGAAGTTTATCACCCCAACATTTATTATAGAAACTATTTATGTAAAACAACTATTTCACTAATCTTACCTCTTTTATTTCCTTTAGAATTAATGGATCTTGAGGCATTGACCTTTTCTATAAAAATATCATTTTCTCCTTCTACATATAGTTCATAGAAAAAATTATCATTTGGATCAGAATTGCTCAACATAGCTTGAGCTTTTTTTTCTTTAACTAATTTTTTAAACCATTTAGCAAGTTCTCTTTGATTATCGTCGTTAAAACCTGATTTTGAATAACTGGTAAAACTAGATGAAGATGTTAATGGTCTATAAGGTGGATCCATATATACAAAGGTATCTTGGTCAATTTCAATATATTTTTCTACATCATAGTATTCACCTGCAACTAAGGTAACACCTTGAAGTGCTTCACTAACATTTATTAGATTTTTTTCATCACAGATTTTAGGTTTTTTATATCTACCAAATGGCACATTAAACTCTCCTGATTTATTCAATCTATATAAACCATTAAAACAAGTTCTATTTAAAAATATTAAATGAGCTGCATGAAGAATACTATCTTTTGTAATTTGCTTATAGCATAAACTTTTCTTCTCCTCATTAAATTTACTTCTAATTTCATAAAATAGTTCTTTACGTTTTTCATTATCCTTTGATAAAAAGTTTTCTTCTAATTCTTTAAGGATTTCTATTAGTTCATTACATTTGTTTTGTACAATTTTATATGTTA